>DBFBEA010000086.1:0-3216 GCA_048248475.1 Collinsella sp.
CCCAGCCCAGGTCGAACAGCCAGTCCGGCATCTGGTAGGTCGGACGGCCCGTGGCGATCACGCACGCAATCCCCTGCTCGCGAAAGCTGTCGAGCACCTGCTGCGCCGACGCCGGAATCCGGTGGGTCTTAAAGCTCAGCAACGTGCCGTCGATATCGAAAAACGCAGCCTTAATCATCCTCGCCTACTCCTCGCCCTCGAGCTTCTCGCTCGCCTCGAGCCACGCCATCTCCAACTCGTCCATGGCGGCGTGGGCCTCGTCGATCTTTGCCTGCTGCTCGCCCAGCGCCGTGTAATTGGTGGGGTCGACCTGGGTCATCGCGGCCTCGGCCTCCTCCACGCGTGCGCGCTGCGTCTCCATTTTGCGCTCGAGCGAGCTCACCTCGCGGCGGAGCTTCTGGCGTTCGGCGTTGGAAAGGCCATTGGGCTGGCCGCTCGACTTGGGCTTTTCGGCCGCAGCCGCCGCGGCACCGGTGTCAAACGTGCCGGTCTTGGCACTCGGCGCACCCACGGGCTCGTCTTCGGCGGTGGCGTTGCACAGGCGCAGGTACTGGTCGACGCCGCCGGGCATATGCGTCAGGTGACCGTCGATCAGCGCCCACTGCTGGTCGGTCACGCGCTCCATCAAGAAGCGGTCGTGTGTCACCAGGATCAACGTGCCGGGCCAGCCGTCGAGCAGGTCCTCAACAATCGCGAGCATGTCGGTATCCAGGTCGTTGCCGGGCTCGTCCAGGATGAGCACGTTGGGCTCGTCCAGGATCGTCAGCAGCAGCGACAGGCGACGGCGCTGGCCGCCCGAAAGATCGCCGATGCGGCTCCAGAGCTGCTGCGTCGTAAATCCCAGGCGCTCGCAGAGCTTCTCGGGCGAAGTCTCCTTGCCGTCGATGACGTAGTACTTCTTATAGTTGCTGAGCACCTCGCGGATCGTGTCGCCCATGTAGGGCTCGAGCTCCTCGAGCTGCTGCGACAGCACGCCAAAGCGTACCGTCTGGCCAATCTTCACGCGGCCGCGCGTGGGCGCAATTTTACCCTGGATCACATCAAGCAGCGTCGACTTGCCAGCGCCATTCTCACCCAAAAGACCATAGCGGTCGCCCGCACCAATGAGCCAGGTCACATCGGAGAGCACCTGCTTGGGCGCGCCGCCGGCATCCGCATAGCCGGCGTCCACGTCGACCACGTCGATAACCTGCTTGCCTAGGCGGCTCACGGCGAGGCGCTTGAGCTCCAGCTCGTCACGCATGGGCGGCACGTCGGCGATCAGCTCGCGAGCGGCATCAACGCGAAACTTGGGCTTGGTGGAACGCGCCTGGGCGCCGCGGCTCAGCCACGCGAGCTCCTTGCGTGCCATGTTGCGACGGCGCTCCTCGGTAACTGCGGCCATGCGGTCGCGCTCCACGCGCTGCAGGATATATGCGGAGTAACCGCCCTCGAAGGGATCGACCTGGCCGTCGTGGACCTCCCACATACTGGTACAGACCTCGTCCAAGAACCAGCGGTCGTGCGTGACCACGAGCATCGCGCCCTGGCCGCGCTGCCAACGGGCCTTTAAGTGACGCGCGAGCCAGTTGATGGTGCGCATGTCCAGGTGGTTGGTGGGCTCGTCGAGCATGAGCACGTCGTAGTCGCCGATCAGCAGGCGCGCGAGGTCCACGCGACGGCGCTGGCCGCCCGAAAGCTCGCCCACCGTGCCCTCCCAGGGCACATCGCTAATAAGGCCGGCCAGAATCTGGCGCGTACGCGGGCTCGAGGCCCACTCGTATTCGGGCGTGTCACCGACGACGGCATGATGCACGGTGTCGGTATCGACCAGGTTATCCTTTTGGCCGAGCAATCCAATCGTCGTGTCGCGGCGGTGCGTCACGCGGCCGTCGTCGGGCTCCAACGTGCCGGCGAGCACGCTCAGCAGCGTCGACTTACCGTCGCCGTTTTTACCGACAATACCAATACGGTCGCCCTCGCCCACGCCGAGCGTAACGCTATCGAAAATATGCTTGGTGGGAAACTCTAGGCTGACGGAATCGCATCCCAAAAGAATCGCCATATGCCCTGCTCCTTCGTAGAAATTCAACGTTGTCCATGATAGCAGCGAGCCCCACCCCAAACCACCACGAAGGCGCCTGTCCCCTTTGTGGCGGTCGTTTCGGTCGCAGAGCAAAAAGGCGGGCCATCTCCCAAAAGAGATGACCCGCCTCTCCAATCAGTCCCGTGACAACCGTGGCCGCCGCGGGCCTCAAGCATGTCCCGGACTAGGAGAACATGCCGGTGAGGTAATCATTCAGCCGCTTATCCTTGGGCCGTTGGAAAATCTCGTCAGTCTCGTCGTACTCGACCATATCACCCATGTAGAAGAACGCCGTGCGGTTGGACACGCGCGACGCCTGCTCCATGTTGTGCGTCACGATAACGATGGCGCGCTCGGCCACAATCGACGACATAAGGTCCTCGATCGCCAACGTCGAGATGGGGTCGAGCGCCGAGCAGGGCTCGTCGAACAAAATCACGTCGGGGTTGAGTGCCAGCGTGCGCGCGATGCACAGACGCTGCTGCTGGCCGCCCGAAAGCGCGCAGGCGCTCTTGTCGAGCTTGTCCTTGACCTCGTCCCACAGCGCCGCACCACGCAGGCTTTCCTCGACCATGCGATCAAGCTCGTCGCGGTCGGTAATGCCGTGACGCTTTGGCGCAAACGTGATGTTGTCGCGAATGGACTTGCGGAAAGGGTTGGGCTGCTGGAACACCATGCCAATGGAGCGACGCAACTCGTAGGTGTTTTCGGCCTTGGTGTTCACGTTGCGCCCGCGGTAGTTGATCTCGCCCTCCACGCGGCAGCCGCGAATCTCGCGATTCATAAGGTTGAGGCTGCGCAAGAAGGTCGACTTACCGCAGCCCGAAGGCCCGATGAGCGCCGTGATCTCGCCCTTGTGAAAGTCGAGCGACGTATCGTGCAGCGCATGGTGGTCGCCATAGTACACGTTGACGTCCTTGGTGGAGAGCACGACCTCGTCGCTCACGGCCTTGCCGCTTACGCGCACGCGCCTCTCGCTCTCCCCCACGCTCGACAGGAAGTCCTGGGTGTCGGACGATGCCGCTTCGGTTGCGGGCGTTACATTCATCTCGCTCATTCGGCCGTCATCTTCCTTGCCAGTTGCTTGCCCACAATGCGGGCGATTACGTTAAACAGCAGCACGCAAATCATCAGCAGTGCAGCGGTGCCCC
>DBFBEA010000087.1:0-3557 GCA_048248475.1 Collinsella sp.
GAATGCACCTGGTACATCCAGGACCGCGGCAATATCGCAAGCTACTCGAGCGTGGAGAGCGATAGCTCGTCAATTGAGGCCATCGCCACGGTGTTCCCGTTCATCTTCTTTATCGTCGCCGTGCTCATCAGCCTTACCACCGCCACGCGTATGGTCGAGGAGGAGCGCACGCTCATCGGCCTGTATAAGGCGCTCGGCTATTCGCGCGGGCGCATCCTGTCCAAATACGTGGACTATGCGCTGTGGGCTTGTCTGATCGGCGGCGTGCTCGGCAACATCATCGGATTTGTGGGCCTGCCGCTGTTCCTGTTTACGGTGTTCGACGACATGTACTCACTGCCCCAGATGCTACTTTCGTACGACATCGTGTCCTCGATCGTTTCGGTGGCGCTGTTTGCCGTGGGCGTGGTGGGCGCCACGATTATCGCCTGCCGCCACGAGATGGCCGAGACCCCTGCCTCGCTCATGCGCCCCAAGGCGCCGCGTGCCGGCTCACGCATTCTGCTCGAGCGTATCGGATTTATCTGGCGCCGCATGGGCTTTTTGAACAAGGTGGCAGCGCGTAACCTGTTCCGCTACAAAAAGCGCGCCTTTATGACCATCTTCGGCATCGCCGGCTGCACGGCGCTCGTGATCTGCGGCATGGGCATTCGTGATACGTCGGTCGCGCTTTCGCCCAAGCAGTACGGCCACATCACACGCTACGACCTGCTGGCGGTTGCCAATCCCGACGATTTTTCGCAGACGTGCGCGGCGCTCGACGAGCGAAGCGCGGTCAAGGATTCCGGTGTGACCGTAACTTCGACGCTGCCGATCATGACCGACAACGTCACCTTTACATTCGGCGGAAAGAGCGAGACCGTGCAGCTGATCGTGGTGCCCGATGACCGCACGAACGATCTGGACGACTATGTTCGCCTTGAGGATGAGTCCAAAGAGCCACTGTCTTTGCGTGACGGAGACGTGTATCTGAGTAAGAGTTCACAGCTGGTGCTGGGGATTCAACCGGGCGATACGGCGCACGTCCAGGATTCGTCACTCAACGTCGCCAAGGTCAAGGTCAGCGACATTTCGCTTAACTATCTGGGCAACACGCTTTACATGACGCAGAGCACCTATGAGCGCGCGTTTGGGCGCAGCGTTCGCCTCAATGGCATCTTTGCGCTGCTCAAGGGTTCGTCGGCCGACCAGATTGCGTTTAGCAAGAAGCTTAAGAGTGACGGCTGGCTTTCGATTTCGAGCACGGCCGAGCATTGGGAGAACTTTGAGGCGAACTTCACTATTATCAATTCCGTCGTGGTGCTCGTGACCTTTATGGCGGCGTGCCTGTCGTTTGTGGTTGTGTTTACGCTGTCCAACACGAATATCTCCGAGCGCGAGCGCGAGCTGGCGACCATCAAGGTGCTTGGTTTCCGCCGTGGCGAGGTGCACCATTACGTCAACAAGGAGACGTTGATCCTCACGGCAATTGGCGCCGCGCTGGGCGTGCCACTGGGCGGCTTGCTGGCCGAGAGTTTTACGTACATTTTGCAGATGCCGTCGCTGTACTTTGATGTTGAGGTCGAGCCGCTAAGCTACGTGCTCGCCGTGGTGCTTTCCTTTGGCTTTACGTTTATCGTCAACCTCGCCACCAATCGTACCCTCAACAAGATCGACATGGTCGGCGCCCTCAAAAGCGCCGAGTAACCTGCCCTGGGATTCAAGTTCTAGCGAGCTGCCGACGCGCCCGCAGCAGCATTTTTGCATAAACCGCCCCGCCAAATGCATACTTTGACGGGGCGGTTGCTTTTTGCCCACAGGTACCCCAGGGGGCGCCGTGCAGATTCCGGAGTATTCAGCGTCCCGGGGTCCGCGGGCGCGGGGGCGGGGGTGCAAAACTGCGCTGAAAGCCCCGATTCTGAGTCCCAACGCCTCTAGAGCCGCTCGTTTTTTTACAGGATGCGGCCCATGGTGCCTGCCTTTCGCCCAAAATCCAGTATGCAGGCACCCTCGGCTGCTGAATACTCCCAAAAATGCACGCCGCATCCTACCCCAGGCACCCGCAGCAAGAAGACGAATAGTCTCGGCCTCCCCAGTCACCGCAGGAGGCCCTAGGGCTTACCTCCCAAATCTTTCCGCAGGACGGAAGGATCCCGCCGCGCGAAGCGTACGGCGGGATCCTGACATGTCCGAGGACGATTTGGGAGGTAAGCCCTGGGGTCTCCGATGAGAGCAGTTTCGGCCGAGGCTATTCGTCGCCGAAGCTGATGCCCAACGCCTTGGCCTCGCGCACCAGATCGCTCTGGGGATCGACATACTTGAGCTTGCCGGCGACATCCTCGAGCGGCATGTGACACATCTTGCCGTCACGCAGGGCGATCATGTAGCCAAACTCGCCGCGTAGACAGCCCAGTGCCGCCTCGACGCCGCACTGGGTCGCAAAGATGCGGTCCTGGGCGTCGGGCTGGCCGCCGCGCTGCGTGTGGCCGGGGATGGCGACGCGGGTCTCGCGACCGGTCTTGGCCTCGATCTCCTTGGCGATGTCGTAGACGATCGACGGGCTCGTGCGCTCGGCGAGTTTCTTCTTGTACTCCTTCTTGGACAGCGCCGCGTCCTCCTTGGAGATAGCGCCCTCGGCGACGGCCACGATGGTAAAGCGGCTGCCGGTCTCCATGCGATGCTCGATGGTCTTGATGACGTTATCCATGTCGTAGGGGATCTCGGGAATCAAGATGACATCCGCGCCGCCCGCGACGCCGGCGTATAGCGGGATCCAGCCAACCTTGTGGCCCATGATCTCGATAACGAACACGCGGCCGTGACTCGAAGCGGTGGTGTGAATGTCGTCGATGCACTTGGTGGCGACGTCGATGGCGCTCGTAAAGCCAAACGTCAGCTCGGTGCCCCAGGTGTCGTTATCGATGGTCTTAGGCAGGGCGATAACGTTGAGGCCCTCTTCGCGCAGACGGTTGGCGGTCTTGGTGGAGCCGTTGCCGCCCAGCATAAACAGGCAGTCGAGCTGCAGCTTATGATAGGTGTGGACCATTGCCGGCACCTTCTCGACGCCGTCGGCCTCGGGAATATCCAGGCGCTTGAACGGCGTACGGCTCGTGCCCAGGATGGTGCCGCCACGGGTAAGGATGCCGCTAAAATCGGCGGGCGTCATGACGCGGAACCGGCTGTAGATAAGGCCCTGGTAGCCGTCCTCAAAACCATAGATCTCAATAGGCTCTTCGCTATTGGTCATAAGCGTTTTGACAATGCCGCGCATGGTGGCGTTGAGCGCCTGGCAGTCGCCGCCACTGGTAAGAAGACCGATCCTAAGCATGATGAATCCTTCCGGGCAAGTTATAACATGCGCATAAGTTTACCCCCGCACACTGTTGATACGGGGGTAAAACGTGTTAGCTCAAGCGTATAGAAATGTAAACAACGTCAGGCGAGCGTAAGGTCGACGAGCCTGGGTCCTTACAGTGCGAAGGCGTCGACGTCGCCCCAGTGGCGGCGCAGCGTAATGGCGGCGGCGGGTTCGGTATTGTCAAAGACGACCGACCATTGCGTATTGCTGGTGATGTCTT
>DBFBEA010000088.1:0-8313 GCA_048248475.1 Collinsella sp.
CCACCGAGCATTTCCGTGAAGGAGGAAAAACCTGGTGACCTACGCATACACTGCCACTGAGCGCAAGCGCGTCAGCTTCGGGAAAATCCCGGAGGCCATGGAGCTCCCCAACCTTATCTCTGTTCAAAGGGAATCCTTTGAGCGTTTTAAGGACGAGGGCCTTCGTGAGGCGTTCAAGGAATCCAGCCCCATCCAGAGCCAGAACCATGTTCTCGAGGTTACCTTCGGCGAGCATCAGTTCGGCGACCCCGCGCACACCGTCGAGGAGTGCCGCGAGAAGGATATGACCTATCAGGCTCCGCTTCTGACCGACGTCCGTCTCACCAACAAGGAGACCGGCGAGATCAAGGAGCAGCTTGTCTTCATGGGCGACTTCCCCATGATGACCGATCAGGGCACCTTCATCATCAACGGTACCGAGCGTATCGTCGTCTCGCAGCTCGTCCGCTCCCCGGGCGTGTACTACAGCTCCGAGATGGATTCGGGCAAGCAGATCTACAAGGCCCAGATCATCCCGTCCCGCGGTGCCTGGCTTGAGTTTGAGGTCGACAAGCGCGACCAGCTCATGGTCTCCATCGACCGTAAGCGCAAGCAGAGCGCCACGATGTTCCTGCGCGCCCTTGGCATCGCCGTCACCAACGATGACATCATCGAGCTGCTCGGTAACTCCGATGTGATCAAGCGCACCCTGGAGCGCGACACCGCCCTCACTCGCGAGGACGCCCTCATCGAGATCTACCGTCGTCTGCGCCCGGGCGAGCCTCCCACCGTGGACGCTTCCCGCAGCCTGCTCGAGGGTCTGCTCTTTAACCCGCAGCGCTACGACCTGGCCCGCGTCGGTCGTTACAAGGTCAACAAGAAGCTCAACCTCACCACCGAGGAAGAGGTCACGGTGCTCACCGACGAGGATATCGTCGCGACGCTGCGCTACCTGCTGTCCCTCGCTGCCGGCGAGCAGGGCTTCAAGGTCGACGACATCGACCACTTTGGCAACCGCCGCATCCGTACCGTCGGCGAGCTCGTCGCCAACCAGTTCCGTATCGGCATGAGCCGTATGGAGCGCGTCGTCCGTGAGCGCATGAGCTCCCAGGACATCGACGAGATCACCCCGCAGTCGCTCATCAACATCCGCCCGATCGTGGCCTCCATCAAGGAGTTCTTCGGTTCCTCGCAGCTCTCGCAGTTCATGGACCAGGCGAACCCCCTGACCGGTCTGACCCACAAGCGCCGTCTGTCCGCACTCGGCCCTGGTGGTCTTGCCGGCCACAAGTCGGGCTCCAGCCGCCGCACCAACGTGCCGACGGCCGTCCGCGACGTTCACAATTCGCACTACAGCCGCATGTGCCCGATCGAGACCCCCGAAGGCCCCAACATCGGCCTGATCGGCTCGCTCGCCCTCTACGCTCGCGTCAACGAGTACGGCTTCATCGAGGCCCCGTTCCGTCGCGTCGAGAACGGCGTTGCCACCGACCAGATCGACTGGATGACCGCTGACGAGGAAGAGAAGCACGTCATCGCGCCGGCCAACACGCCGCTCGATCCCAAGACCAACGAGTTCATCACGACCGATGCCGAGGGCAAGATCGTCCGTCCGCACACCGTGATCGCCCGTACCCGTGACTTCGACGGCTCCTTCGGCGCTCCCGCCGACGTGCCCGTCGAGGACGTCGACTACATGGACGTCTCGCCGCGTCAGATGCTTTCCGTCGCAGCCACGCTGATCCCGTTCCTGGAGCACGACGACGCCAAGCGTACGCTGATGGGCGCTAACATGCAGCGTCAGGCCGTGCCGCTGGTTCACCCCGCCGCTCCCTATGTCGGTACCGGCATGGAGCGTCGCGCCGCTCTGGACTCCGGCGAGGTCACCCTGGCCAAGAACGCCGGCGAGGTCATCTTTGCCGACGCCGCCAAGATCATCGTCAAGCATGCCGGCGGCATGGACGAGTATCACCTGGCCAAGTACCAGCGCTCCAACCAGTCCACCTGCATCAACCACCGTCCGCTCGTGCGCGTCGGTGACACTGTTGAGCAGGGCGAGCCTCTGGCCGACGGTCCCTCGACCGATCATGGCGAGCTCGCACTGGGCCAAAACCTCACCGTGGCCTATATGCCGTGGGAAGGCTTTAACTACGAGGACGGTATCGTCGTGTCCGAGCGCCTGGTGGCCGAGGACCTGCTGACGACCATCAACATCACCCGTCACGAGATCGATGCCCGCGACACCAAGCTCGGCCCCGAGGAGATCACCCGCGAGATCCCGAACCTCTCCGAGGACATGCTTGCCAACCTCGACGAGGACGGCATCATCCGCATCGGCGCCGAGGTCGGCCCTGGCGACATCCTGGTCGGCAAGGTCACGCCTAAGGGCGAGAGCGCTCTGACCGCCGAGGAGCGCCTGCTGCGCGCCATCTTCGGTGCCAAGGCCCACGATGTCCGCGACACCTCCCTTAAGATGCCTCACGGCGCTTACGGCCGCGTCATCGACGTCGTCCGCTTTAGCCGCGAGAACGGCGACGACCTGGCCCCCGGCGTCAACGAGCAGGTGCGCGTCTACGTCGCCCAGCGTCGTAAGATCCAGCAGGGCGATAAGATTGCCGGCCGCCACGGCAACAAGGGTGTTATTTGTAACGTTCTGCCGGTCGAGGACATGCCCTACATGGCTGACGGTACCCCGATCGACGTTATCCTCAACCCGCTGGGCGTTCCTTCGCGTATGAACGTCGGCCAGCTGCTCGAGTGCCACCTTGGCTGGGCTGCTGCCTGCGGTTGGGATACCGAGCAGGCCGACTCCGACAAGTACGTCCCCGGTCCGTTCTTCACCGCGACGCCCGTCTTCGACGGCGCCAAGGAGGACGAGATCGCCGAGGTTATCCGTCGTGCCAACAAGAACATGCTCAACAAGGCCACCGCTGCCTTTGGCGATCACATGCGCCCCGAGTTCGTCACCCAGCTTGACGAGCGCGGCAAGACCCGTCTGTTCGACGGCCGCACCGGCGAGGAGTTCCGCGAGCCCATTACCGTGGGTACGTCCTACATCCTCAAGCTCGGCCACATGGTCGACGACAAGATCCACGCTCGTTCGACCGGCCCTTACAGCCTGGTTACCCAGCAGCCTCTGGGCGGCAAGGCTCAGTTCGGCGGCCAGCGCTTCGGCGAGATGGAAGTTTGGGCACTGTACGCTTACGGTGCTTCCAACGTCCTGCAGGAGATCCTGACCGTCAAGTCCGACGATACTGTGGGCCGCGTCAAGACCTACGAGTCCATCGTCAAGGGCGAGAACGTTCCTGTCCCGGGTATCCCCGAGTCCTTCAAGGTTCTCGTCAAGGAGATTCGCTCCCTCGCACTGGACATCGAGCCCATGCACGATGCCGACGAGGACGCCTCCGCCCCTGTGACCGCCGAGGAGACCTCAGCTCTCGACGACCTGGCTGCGCTCGCCGGCGTTGACGCCGACGTCGAGGCCCAGGATGCCGAGACCGCCGAGGCACCCGAGGCTGTCGCCGCCACGACCACTGATAAGGAGTAGTTGACTGTGGCAGATTTCGAAGCTACTGATTTTGACTCGGTAAAGATCTCCCTTGCCTCCGCCGACCAGATCCGTTCCTGGTCGCACGGTGAGGTCAAGAAGCCGGAGACCATCAATTACCGTACCCTCAAGCCCGAGAAGGACGGCCTGTTCTGCGAGAAGATCTTCGGTCCCGCCAAGGACTGGGAGTGCTCCTGCGGCAAGTACAAGGGCATCCGCTTTAAGGGCATCGTCTGCGAGCGCTGCGGCGTCGAGGTCACCTCGGCCAAGGTGCGTCGCGACCGCATGGGCCACATCGAGCTCGCCGCTCCCGTGTCCCACATCTGGTACTTCAAGAGCCCCACGAGCTTCCCGATGAGCCGTATGCTCGACATCAAGTCCAAGGACCTCGAGAAGGTTCTGTACTTTGCCAGCTACATCATCACCGAGGTCGACTACGAGGCTCGCGAGGCCGACGCCGACGACCTGCGCGAGGAGCTCGCCGCCGATCTGGAAGAGATCGATGCCGAGTGCGCCCGCCAGATCGAGTCCCTCAAGGAGCAGGGCAACCCCGAGAACTTTGACGAGTTCTCCGACGAGGAGCCGCTGACCCCCGAGGAGATCGCCTCCGGCATCGTCGACATCGAGGAAGAGTGCAAGGACGAGAAGCAGCTCCGCACGGACGCCTTCAACGCCTTCATGAAGCTCAGCGAGCGCGACCTCATTTCCGATGAGCCGCTGTTCCGCGAGATGACTCGCTACTACTCCATGTACTTCAAGGGTGGCATGGGTGCCGAGGCCGTTCGCGACCTGCTCGCTGCCATCGATCTCCCCTCCGAGGCCGAGAAGCTCAAGGCCATCATCGCCGACGAGGACTCCCAGAAGCAGAAGCGCGAGAAGGCCGTTAAGCGCCTCGAGGTCGTTGACGCCTTCCTGAAGGGCGGCAACAGCCCCGCGAACATGATCCTGGATGTCATCCCGGTCATTCCGCCCGATCTGCGCCCGATGGTTCAGCTCGACGGCGGCCGCTTCGCCGCGTCCGACCTCAACGACCTGTATCGTCGCGTGATCAACCGTAACAACCGACTCAAGCGCCTGCTCGACCTGGACGCCCCTGCGATCATCGTGAACAACGAGAAGCGCATGCTCCAGGAGTCCGTGGACGCCCTGTTCGACAACGGCCGTCGTGGTCGCCCGGTCTCTGGCCGTGGCGGTCGCCCGCTCAAGTCGCTCGCCGAGGCCCTCAAGGGCAAGCAGGGCCGTTTCCGTCAGAACCTGCTGGGCAAGCGTGTCGACTACTCCGGCCGTTCGGTCATCGTTACCGACCCCAAGCTGCTGCTGCACCAGTGCGGTCTGCCCAAGACCATGGCGCTGGAGCTCTTCAAGCCCTTCGTCATGAAGCGCCTGGTCGAGCTTGGCAAGGTCGAGAACATCAAGGGCGCCAAGCGCGCTATCGACCGCGGTGCCACCTTTGTGTGGGATATCCTCGAAGAGGTCATCGACGGCCGCGTCGTGCTGCTCAACCGTGCACCGACCCTGCACCGTCTGTCCATCCAGGCCTTTGAGCCGGTGCTGGTCGAGGGCAAGGCTATCCACCTGCACCCGCTGGTCTGCTCGCCCTTCAACGCCGACTTCGACGGCGACCAGATGTCTGTCCACGTGCCGCTGTCCAGCCAGGCTCAGGCCGAGGCTCGCGTGCTCATGCTCTCTGCGAACAACCTGCGCTCGCCGGCATCCGGCAAGCCGGTCAACATCCCTTCGCAGGACATGATCATCGGTGTGTACTACCTCACCCAGGTTCGCGAGGGTCTGCCGGGCGAGAACCACGTGTTCTCGAGCTTCGATGACGCGCTGCACGCCTATGACTGCCGCTCCGAGGTCGACATGCAGGCCAAGATCCAGGTCCGCGTGTCCGCTGCCGATGCCAACGTCATCAACGAGGACGGCACCCGTATCTTCCGCGTTAAGAACGGCAAGAACGAGTTTGTCGACTACGACGTCACCGGCAACAAGACCGCGCGCTTCGAGACCTCTATCGGCCGCATCATCTTCAACCGCCAGTGCCTGCCCGAAGACTATGAGTTCATGAACTACAAGATGGTCAAGGGCGATGTGGCCAAGCTGGTTGCCGACTGCTGCGATCGTTACCCCGAGGCCAAGGTCGGCCCGATCCTCGACGCCATCAAGTACTCCGGCTTCCACTACGCTACCCGCGCCGGCCTCACCATCTCGGTGTGGGACGCTCTTATCCCTGCCGAGAAGCAGGAGCTGCTCGACCGCGCCCAGGCCAACGTCGACCAGATCAACGAGTACTTCGAGGAGGGCTTCATCAACGAGACGGAGCGCCACATCGAAGTCGTTAACGAGTGGACCGCTTGTACCGATAAGGTTGCAGCGCTCATGCTCGACATGTTCGACGAGGAGAACCCGCTCTACATGATGGCCGACTCCGGCGCCCGTGGTTCTAAGACCCAGCTGCGTCAGCTCGGCGGCATGCGTGGCCTGATGGCAGACATGTCCGGCGAGACGATCGACCTTCCCATTAAGGCGAACTTCCGCGAGGGTCTGCTGCCGCTCGAGTACTTCATTTCGACCTACGGCGCCCGTAAGGGCCTGGTCGATACCGCATCCCACACCTCGGACTCTGGTTATCTGACCCGTCGTCTGGTCGACGTGGCCCAGGACGTCATTGTCCGCGAGGAGGACTGCGGTACGCACGAGGGCGTCACCTACAACCTCATCATCCCCGGCACCACCGACCTCAACACCGACCTCGTCGGCCGTTGCTTCATTGAGGACGTCGTGGCCCCCGATGGCACCGTGCTCTTTGAGCAGGACGGCTACATCGAGAAGGTCGCCGACATCCAGAAGATGGTCGATGCCGGCCTTAAGAAGGTCAAGCTTCGCGCGCTGCTCACCTGCCGCTCCAAGTACGGCGTGTGCCAGAAGTGCTACGGCTGGGATCTTTCCACCCGTCGCCCGGTCGCTATCGGTACTGCCGTCGGCATTATTGCTGCCCAGTCCATCGGCGAGCCCGGTACGCAGCTTACGATGCGTACCATTCACTCCGGCGGCGTCGCTGGCGTCGACGATATTACGCAGGGTCTGCCTACGGTCAGCCGTATGTTCGATATCGTCGGCAACGTCAACGAGAAGATTCTGGGTCGCGAGGCCGAGCTGGCTCCGTACTCCGGTCACCTCTCGATTAAGCCCGAGAAGTCCGAGTACGTGCTGACGCTCACCGACTCCGAGGATCACACCCGTGTCCTCGACGAGCGTCGCGTCCCCGCATCGGTGCGCTTTATGCCCGAGATCGAGGACGGCTGCGAGGTTCGCGCCGGTGACCAGATCACCAAGGGCTTCGTCAACTTCCGCAACCTGCGCAAGCTGACCGACATCGAGTCGACGATGCACACCTTCGTCGAGAGCGTTAAGGACGTCTACACCAGCCAGGGCGTCGACCTGAACGACAAGCACATCGAGGTGCTCGCACGTCAGATGCTGCGTCGCGTTCAGATCACCAACCCCGGCGACTCCAAGTACCTGCTTGGTCAGTACGTCGACCGCTACGAGTTCGCCGACGAGGTCGAGCGCGTTGCCCGTCTGGGCGGTCAGGCTCCTGTGGCCGAGCCCGTCATCCTGGGTACGCTCAAGGTCGCGTCCAACATCGACTCCTGGCTGTCGAGCGCTTCGTTCATCCGCACCGCCGGCGTCCTTACCGAGGCTGCCATCGAGGGCAAGGTCGACCACCTGCTCGACCTTAAGTCCAACGTCATCGTCGGTAAGAAGATCCCGGCTGGTACCGGCCTCAAGCCGTACGCCAACGCCAAGCTGACGTATCGCACGGCCGACGGCTACGTGGACATCGACGGCCCGGCTTCGCCCAACGCCAAGTCGCTGCCCGAGTGGGCTCCTGTGGAGCTCAAGGACCTGGACGAGCAGCTCCCGCAGCAGCTCGACTGGGCCGGCTACGACGAGTTCGGTGGTGCTGACGGTTCGTTCACCCGCAACGGCCACACCATCTCCGCCGAGAAGGCTCGCCTGTACCTGTTCGACGACCTGGGCGTGTCGCAGCGCTGGACCAACAAGTTCAGCGAGGTCGGCATCGAGACGGTCGGCGACCTGGTCGGTAAGTCCGAGGAGGATCTGCTGCGCATCGATGGCATCGGTGCCAAGGCAATCGAGGAGCTCCGTGACGGCC
Source organism: Collinsella sp. (assembly GCA_048248475.1). Classification (GTDB taxonomy): domain Bacteria; phylum Actinomycetota; class Coriobacteriia; order Coriobacteriales; family Coriobacteriaceae; genus Collinsella. Next base: position 7,707 of record DBFBEA010000088.1, read on the forward strand.
TGGAGGCCCACGACCTGCTTTACATCCTCGAGAACAACGACGACGTTGCCGACGAGGAAGACCTCTCGCAGCTGCTGCAGATGGTCTTTAGCCCCGACGGTCCGGACGACATCCTGCTGGGCACCTCCGCTGCGCCGACGCATCACGCCGACGCCGACGAGGAGCTCCTGGGCGCCCCGATCGACGACAAGAAGGCTCCCGCCAACGGTGCCATCAACGAGGACATGGCTTCCCTCGACGAGCTGCTCAACCAGCTCGTGGACACCGACGACGCCGAAGAGGCCAAGGACAACGACGAGGAGTAATTTCCTAGTACGTTAACCGTCCTTCCAAAGACCCGCTTCCCAACAGGGAAGCGGGTCTTTTTTGTTGAGGAACGTTGCCCTGACGAGCACGTAGGATTCCCGGAACGGGCCGCCCGCTGTTTAAGTTTGTCGCGAGTTCCGCACGCAAAGGAAAGCACTTAATGTGCTTTCCGTCTTGCGCAGGCGAAACCGTCGGGATATCGAGGAAGACGGCAATCCCAAGGCCAAGTACTATACGGTTGACGAGTTGCGAGACGGCGGTTTTAACTTTGACGTGTGCGGCTATCCTCACGAGGAAGAGG
>DBFBEA010000089.1:0-8708 GCA_048248475.1 Collinsella sp.
GGCACCGGCAAGACCGCTACCGCCGAGGACGCTCAGGAGGTCTGCGGCGCTATCCGTGAGACCCTCAAGGAGATGTTCGGCGAGGAGCTCGCTAACGGCATCCGCGTTCTCTATGGTGGCTCTGCCAAGCCTGGCAACATCGCTGAGCTCGTCGCCAAGCCCGACGTTGACGGCGCCCTCGTGGGCGGCGCTTCGCTCAAGGCTGCCGACTTCGCCTCTATGGTCGTCAAGGCAGGCGAGTAGGACATATGGCACAGCGTCATCTTCCTGCACTCCTGATTATCATGGATGGCTGCGGCCTTGCTCCAGCCGATGGTGAGAACGCCGTCGCCGCTGCCAAGACGCCCTTCCTTGATAGCCTGTACGAGAAGTACCCCCACACCACGCTCGGCGCTTCGGGCGAGGACGTGGGCCTTCCCGACGGCCAGATGGGCAACTCCGAGGTAGGCCACCTCAATATCGGTGCCGGCCGCATCGTGTTCCAGGAGCTTTCGCGCATCAACAATGCCATCAAGGACGGCTCCATCGCCAAGAACGAGGTTTTCGTCAAGGCTATGGACGACGTCAAGGCTGACGGCAAGACTCTCCACCTCATGGGCCTTATGAGCCCTGGCGGTGTCCATTCTCACATGAACCACGTCGAGGCTCTGGTCAAGATGGCTGCCGAGCACGGTGTCAAGACCGTTCGCGTCCACGCCTTCATGGATGGCCGCGACGTTGACCCGCAGTCCGGTGCCGGCTACATGAGCGAGTTCTGCGCCTTCCTGGCGAAGATCTCCGAGGAGACCGGTTGCGACGCTCGCGTCGCCACCGTTTCTGGCCGCTATTGGGCCATGGACCGCGACAACCGTTGGGAGCGCATCCAGCGCGCCTACGACGTCATGGTCAACGCGTCCGATGCTGATACCGACCCCGTTGCCGGTATCAAGGCCTACTACGAGGAGGACCCGCGCGGCGACGAGTTCGTCGAGCCTTTCGCTGCCCACAACGAGGGCATTCACGAGGGCGACGCGGCCATCTTCTTCAACTTCCGTCCCGACCGCGCTCGTCAGATGACCCGCGTGTTCACGGACAAGGAGTTCGACGGCTTTGAGCGCGAGCAGATCAAGCTTTCGCACTTTGTGACGATGACCGAGTACGATCCGACGTTTGACGTCGAGGTCGCCTTCCCCAAGACGTTCCCCGAGAACGTCCTGGCTGACGTTATCGCCGCCAATGGCCTGAAGCAGCTGCACACCGCCGAGACCGAGAAGTACGCCCACGTGACGTTCTTCCTCAACGGCGGCATCGAGGAGCCCAAGGAGGGCGAGGAGCGCGTGCTCGTCGCTTCCCCCAAGGTCGCTACCTACGATCTGCAGCCCGAGATGAGCGCTCCCGAGGTTACCGAGAAGCTCGTCGCCGCCATCAACGAGGATCGCGCTGATTTCTACATCGTGAACTTCGCAAACTGCGACATGGTTGGTCACACCGGTGTCTTCGACGCTGCCGTTAAGGCTGTCGAGGCTGTTGACGATGCCCTGTCCAAGGTTGTCCCGGCGATTCTCGCCAAGGGCGGCTTTGCACTGATTACCGCCGACCACGGCAACGCCGATCACATGTTTGACGTTGCTTCCGACGGTTCCAAGCATCCGTTTACGGCTCACACCACCAACCGCGTGCCGTTCATCATCGTTGATGAGAAGGCACAGCTCACCGGTATCGAGGACGGCCGTCTTTCCGATATCGCTCCGACCATGCTCACCATGGCTGGTATTGAGCCTTCCGCCGAGATGACGGGCCGCGTGCTCGCCACCGAGGCCTAATAGAAAACAAATACCGTTTTCTAGTAAGGGGGTTGTCCACAACCGGACAACCCCCTTTTTGGTATTTCTGCCATTTCCACCCCGTCCTTGAGTGGCAGGTAGGGGAGAGCGGGGGATTGTGGTACAGTACTAGAGTTTGAACTGTTCTATTAAGGAGCTTATCTATGGGTCCGTTCCAGATTCTTCTGTTTGTCGTTTGGGCTGTCTCTGCCGTGGCGCTGACGATTCTCGTCCTGATGCATTCCGGTAAGGGCACCGGCGTTTCGGATATGATCGCTAGCTCGCTGTATAACTCCAGTTCTGCCACGGGCGTCATGGAGCAGAACCTCGATCGCCTGACGGTAATTATGGCCGTTGTTTTTGCCGTGTGCGTCGTCCTGTGCATGTTCTTCTTCCCTCAGGGCATCGTCGGCTACTAAGCATCGGCGTATATACGTTTGCAATGGGTCTCGCAGGTGCGGGACCCTTTTTGTTTACATATTTGTAACAGAGTCAAAATATCCCCACATACTTCGCCCAACTAAAGAAATTCTCGACCGTTAACCGGAATTAGCCCCAAATCGTGCATAAAATGCGCTACTGTATTGCGAAACGTTGGTCCGTTGTGCATAACCAGCCATAGCAGCGGGCGGCGTTTTGATGGTTCGGATCGGATTGTCTCGACATATGTCCGACTGAACATTTCTTTGTCCTATCTCATAAGGAGGATGGCATGGCTGATTCTATGTTCCACCAGCCCGTTATGGGTCGTCGCGCCTTTGTTGGCGGCACCCTCGCTGCGAGCTCCATGGCTTTTCTTGCCGCATGCGGCAAGAAGGGCGGCGACGCTTCCGGTTCTGAGTCCGGTTCGACGCTGAACTTCTACATCAACAACCCGGTCTGCATCGACCCCTACAATGTCCAGGAGGACCAGGGCACTCAGGTCGAGTACCAGCTCTTTGACGCTCTGACCTCTTATGACGCCGAGAAGGGCGAGATCGTTCCGCTGGCTTGCGAGTCCTTTGAGGCCAACGACGACGCCACCGAGTTTACCTTCAAGATCAAGAAGGCCAAGTTCCACAACGGTGACGACGTTACCTCCAAGTCCTTCAAGCTCGGTTGGGAGCGTCTGGTCAACACCAAGTCGGCCATCGCTACCGAGTACGGCCCTTCCGAGGTCTCCTATCACCTTTCCATGGTCGAGGGCTATGACGACCTGCTTGCCGGTAACGCTACCGAGCTCAGCGGTGTTACTTGCCCCGACGATAAGACCCTCGTCGTCAAGCTGTCTTCCGCTTACGCCGACTTCCCCTTCGTCGCCTCTCACCCGGCTCTGGCCCCGGTTCCCGAGTGCGCCGAGTCCGATGTCAAGAGCTTCTACCTTGCACCGGTCGGTAACGGCCCGTTCATGATGGACGGCAAGTGGGAGGATGGTCAGGAGATCAACCTCAAGAAGTTCGACGATTACTATGGCGACAAGGCCAAGATCGATGGCATCCACTTCCAGGTCATCAAGGACATGGAGACCGCTTACAAGGAGTTCCAGGCCGGTAACCTCGATGTCTGCGACGTTCCCGTTGCTCAGATCGACGCTGCCAAGAAGGATCGCGGCGTGTCCAAGGACGGCTACACCATGGGTGACGGCGAGCGCATGCTGCTCGGCGCCGAGCCTTCCACCTATTACCTGACCTGCAACAACACGGCCGAGCCGTTCAACAACGCCGACCTGCGCAGGGGTATCTCCCTGGCCATCAACCGTGAGGCCATCTGCAAGACCATCTTCAAGGGTACCCGTACTCCTGCCGACGGCATTGTTCCTCCGGGCATCGATGGCTACAAGGAGGGCGCATGGGAGTTCTGCGCCTACGACGTCGACAAGGCTAACGAGTACCTCGACAAGGTTGCTCCCGCTGGTGCTAACGGCGATCGTGGCATTAACGTGACTCTGTCCTACAACCAGGACGGTGGCCACAAGGAGATCATGGAGTCCATCATCGGCGACCTCGCCAAGGTTGGCGTTACCGCTACTTCCGATACCCCCGAGTGGTCTGCCCTGCTCGAGCAGTATCAGAACTTTAACTATCAGTTCGGTCGTCTGGGTTGGATTGCCGACTACCCGATCATGGACAACTTCCTGTATCCGCTGTTCCACTCCGACTCCCTCGGTGGCGACAACCGCTCTGGTTACAACAACCCCGAGTTCGACGCCAAGGTCGACGAGGCCCGTACCACGGTTGACGACGAAGAGCGCGTCGCTAAGATGCAGGAGGCCGATGCAATGGTCGCTGCCGACTGCCCGGTCATCCCGGTGATGTTCTACACGCACACCATCGCCGGCTCCGATCGCATCAAGCACCTCTATGTCGATCCGCAGAAGCACGCCGATCTGGGTACCGCTGAGCTCGCCTAAGAGTTTGCAGCTTCCGTGAGGGTCAAGTATTTACGTAGACCTCATGGGAAACATACAGTTTTCCTTAACCTGGGGTAAACTGGCTGATGGTAATTTTGGGATGCCGGTCTGGCGATCGGCATCCCATTTAGGTTAATCCCTAGATAGGGGAGTGGTATGGGTAAGTACATCGTTAAACGTGTGCTTCAGTTCATCCCGGTGTTTTTGGGCGTTACGCTGATTTTGTTCGCCCTCCAGAATATCGTGCCGGGAGATCCGATCAAGCTGATCGGTGGAGACAAGGCTCTGTCCCCCGAGGTGGAGCTTCAGCTTCGCGTCCGCTATCACCTGGTCCAGTCGGACGAGGACGGCAACGCGATCCTTGACGAGAACGGCGACCCCGTTCAAACGTCGCTCGTGGACCGTTACTTGTATTACATGAACGGCCTGCTTCATGGCGATCTGGGCAATTCGTATCAGCGCAAGCTGCCGGTTACGGAAATCTTTGCCCAGAAGTATCCGTATACGGTCAAACTTGCCGCGTGTGCCATCGTGCTCGAGGCAATCATGGGTATCGGTGCGGGTATCATTTCGGCGGTAAAGCGTTATTCCTTCTGGGATATTTTGGTAACGCTCACCACGTCGATCCTCGTTGCCGTCCCGGCCTTCTGGCTCGGTATGTTGCTGCAACTGTTCTTTGGCGTCATTCTCAAGGACGCCACGGGCGGTGCATTCTCCATGCCGATCTCGGGTGCCGGCGGTGCCAGCTCTCAGTATCAGGATTGGATGCACTATGTGCTTCCGACCATTACGCTGGCTTCGGTTTCGACAGCTTATGCTGCCCGCATTATGCGCTCGCAGCTGCTTGACGTCATGAACCAGGATTACATTCGTACGGCAAAAGCCAAGGGTCTCTCCAATCGTGCGATCATCATCAAGCATGCGCTTAAGAATGCACTCATCCCCGTCGTTACCTATATTGGTGTCGACTTTGGCGGCATGCTTTCGGGCGCCATCCTGACCGAGACGGTCTTTAACTGGCCCGGTATCGGCTATGAGGTCTATCGCGCCATTAGCATGCGTGACTGGCCCATCGTTATGGGCGGCGTTACGCTCATCGTCGTCGTCGTCATGGTAATCAACCTGCTCGTCGACATTAGCTATGCATTCCTCGACCCGCGCATCCGCCTTGGCGGTCCGTCGGATAAGGCCTAAGGGAGGTACGTCTCATGCAGGAAACTGATTCTCAGTCTCAGGAGCAGGCTACCGCCACCAAGGTCGCATCTGCTCCCGCCAAGTCCCGCACGCTGTGGGGCGACGCTTTTAAGCGTCTTCGTAAGAACAAGCTCGCCGTTATCGGTGTCTGCTGGATCATCATCGTCGTTGTGGTTGCCCTGACCGCAGATCTGTGGGCTAAGCCCTGGCTCGGTTCGCCGACGGCTTCCGACTCGACCACCATGGCCCAGACGTCGCTGATGGCTCCGTGTGCAGAGCACCCGTTTGGCACCGACGCCCTTGGTCGTGACATTCTCGTTCGCGTTATCTACGGTGCACGTGTTTCGCTTTCCGTCGGTATTATGGCCACTGCGATCTCCACGGTGATTGGTCTGGTCATGGGTGCTCTGGCCGGTTTCTACGGCGGCATCTGGGATACGATCATCATGCGCTGTGCGGATATTTTCCTGGCGTTCCCGTACGTGCTGTTCGTTGTCGCCATGATCGCCGTTATCGGCCGTGGTCTTCAGAACGTCTTTTTTGCCATCGGCATTCTCGGCTGGCCTTCGATTGCGCGCGTCTTCCGCTCTGCAATCTTGACGGTCAAGGAAAACGATTATGTTGACGCTGCGCGCGCGATGGGTGCATCTGATGCTCGTATCGTCGTGCGTCACATCTTCCCGAACTCCGTCGCCTCCATCGTGGTCTACGCGACCATGAACATTGGTGGCGCCATTCTGACCGAGTCCGCTCTGTCCTTCCTCGGCATGGGCGTTATTCCGCCTACGCCTTCGTGGGGCTCCATGATTCAGGACGGTCAGCAGTATCTTCTGACTGCTCCCTGGATGATGATTATGCCCGGTCTGGCAATTCTCTCGACGGTGCTCGCCTTCACCCTGCTGGGTGACGGTCTGCGCGACGCCCTCGACGTCAAGATGAAGGACGCATAAGGATGAAGAAGAACAAGAACTATGTGGACCTGAAGGACCAGCCGGTTCCCGAGGGCCAGCATCTGCTCGAGGTCGATGACCTTAAGATGTATTTCCACACCGAGGATGGCGTTGTTCGCGCTGTCGACGGTGTGTCCTACACGCTCGATCGCGGCGAGACCCTGGGTGTCGTCGGTGAGTCCGGCTCCGGTAAGTCCGTGACCGCCATGACCATCATGGGCCTCATCTCGATGCCTCCGGGAAAGATCGAGGGCGGCGACGTTCGCTATCGCGGTCGTTCTATCCTCGAGATGACCGAGGAAGAGATGCAGCACATTCGCGGAAACGACATCGCGATGATCTTCCAGGATCCTATGACCTCCTTGAACCCGGTCTATAAGATCGGCAAGCAGGTGGGCGAGGGCCTTCGTCTGCACCGTGGCTACTCCAAGCAGGAGGCGCTCAAGCGCGCTACCGAGCTTTTGGACCTCGTGGGTATCCCCGAGCCCGAGAAGCGCGTCAATGAGTATCCGCACCAGTTCTCCGGCGGTATGCGTCAGCGTGTCATGATCGCTATGGCTCTTGCCTGCGATCCCGATATCCTGATTGCCGACGAGCCCACGACGGCTCTGGACGTTACCATTCAGGCTCAGATTATCGAGCTCATGCAGGAGATGCAGGAGAAGAACGGCAACGCCATTATCATGATTACCCATGACCTGGGCGTCGTTGCCGATATGGCCGATAAGATCATGGTTATGTACGCCGGCCGTCCCGTCGAGTTCGGTACTGCTGAGGAAATCTTCTACGAGAGCCGCCACCCCTACACCTGGGGCCTTATCCGCTCCATCCCGGAGCAGGCCATCGAAGAGAAGAAGCCGCTTACGCCGATTCACGGCAACCCGCCTTCGCTCATGAACCTGCCTGAGGGCTGCGTGTTCTCGCCTCGTTGTCCCTATGCGACGGACAAGTGCCGCAAGCAGCGCCCCGAGCGCGTTGTCACCGAGTCTGGTCATTACTCTGCGTGCCACTACTCCGGTGACCCCGAGTTCCTCAAGAACGCTCCTGAGACGTCCCGTACGCGCAAGGATTCCAAGAAGGGAGGCGAGGCGTAATGGCAGATACCAACGAGCGTACTCCGCTGCTGAAGGTCGAGCACCTCTCTAAGGAGTTTCCCGCTGAGTCCGGCATGTTCGCCAAGCGCTTCTCCAAGCGTGTCGTCTCTGCTGTGAATGACATTTCGTTCGAGATTTATCCGGGCGAGACCTTTGGCCTGGTCGGCGAGTCTGGTTGCGGTAAGTCCACCACGGGCCGCACCATCATGCGCCTGACCAAGCCGACGGCAGGCAAAGTGTTCTTCCAGGGCAAAGACGTTGCCGAGATGAGCAAGCACGAGATCAAGGATATGCGTCGCGAGATGCAGTTCATCTTCCAGGACCCCTATGCTTCGCTGAATCCTCGTATGACCATCGGCGAGATTGTCTCTGAGCCCATGACCATTCATGGCGTGGGCACCAAGGAAGAGCGTATCGAGCGTGTCCGCGAGCTGCTGGACGTCGTCGGTCTGAACCCCGAGCACATCAACCGCTATCCGCACGAGTTCTCGGGCGGCCAGCGCCAGCGTGTCGGCATTGCCCGCGCATTTGCGCTGAAGCCCAAGCTGATTATCTGCGACGAGCCGGTTTCCGCTCTGGATGTTTCCATCCAAGCACAGGTCCTGAACCTGCTTAAGGAACTTCAGGACAAGTTCGGTACGGCTTATCTCTTCATTGCTCACGACCTCTCTGTCGTGCAGCACATCTCCGACCGTGTTGCCGTTATGTACCTGGGCAAGATGGTCGAGGTTTCGGACTGGAAGACGCTCTACAGTGAGCCTCACCATCCGTACACGCAGTCGCTGCTGTCTGCCGTGCCGGTGCCCGATCCGGATATCCAGAAGACCCGTAAGCGCATCATCCTCGCCGGCGATCCGCCGTCACCGCTGGATCCGCCGACCGGTTGCCGTTTCCACACCCGCTGCCCGATCGCGCAGGGCATCTGCTCTGAGAAACTTCCCGAGTTTAAGGAAGTTGCACCGGGTCACTGCTGCGCGTGCCACTTCGCGGAGCCGTTCCCGATCAAGGAATCGCACATCGACCTGTAGTCGGTTGTTATTGTCCGGGCCCGTGCTGGACTTGGTTTTCAGAACGTCCTCGACCATGGAAACCCCCTTATCCTGCTCCTTCGGAGCTGCGGATAAGGGGGTTTCCTGGTCTGACGCTCCTATTTGGCAAGGTGTTTTTTAGAATCCATTTTGCGCTCGGCCTCGAAGGCTTGCCTGTCCCAATCGAGCGGAAGTCCGGCCTCGACCCATGCCTCGTAGGCCCTCCTTATGGGCTTGAGCTCCCTTTGGCC
>DBFBEA010000090.1:0-3658 GCA_048248475.1 Collinsella sp.
ACGGACGTCGGCCAGGGCGCCGATCAGGCGGTTGGCCCAGTAGAAGTTTTCGGACGTTACGCGAGCCTGCGTGTCGGCATAGTACTCGGGCATGGTCTCGACGTTGGCGTACAGCGGAACCAGCGCGTTAAACGAGTTGGAACCAAAGGCCATCCACTGCACGGCGCGATACGCCGGCTGCGCATAGGGGCGCAGCTGCAACACGGCGAGCTGGCTGTTGCGGTTGATGCCGATGGGGCGATAGGCGCCACGCGTAGCGGGCGTGCCCTTGCTGCCGTAGCAGTCGTACTCCGTGCCCTGGTAGTGGCTCGAGAGCACGTACTTGATGTCCTCGATGGTCACCTTGCGCTCGGGCACGCGGCTCCAGGGAATGTCGTCGCTCTCGGGCGTGTAGTCGGCATCGGGGCCGTCCCACACGTCGCTGGGGTTGAGGCAGCGCTGCATGTACCAGGCGCGCGGCGTGTTGTATACGTGGTCGCTGTCGCTGTGCGAGCCAAAGGCCTCGCGCGGGTTAAAGACCGCAGCCGGGCCGTCGCCCTCGACGCCCAGCGTCAGGTCCAGATGCCACTCGGCCATCCAGGCGCGCAAGTCGGCGGAGCACATGTGGTCGGCCTGGGCGCCCTCGGCGTCATCCAGGTCAAAGCTGTCGATACCCAGCTGGTTGGGCATGGTCACATAGGCGTCGTCAGGCACGCGCTTGGCAATCCAGTGGTGGCCGCCGATGGTCTCGAGCCACCAGATCTCGTCCACGTCGCTAAAGGCGATGCCGTTGTTCTCGTAGGTGCCGTAGCGCTCGAGCAGGTCACCCAGAATGCGTACGCCGTCGCGGGCGGACTTGGCGTACGGCAGGACCAGGGTCACCATGTCCTCCTCGCCCAAGCCACCGGACTGTGCCGGAACGTATCCGTCCTCGCCCTCGTTGCCCTTGGCGGGCACATAGTCCACGAGCGGATCGGCACCGCGGACGCGCTCGTTGGTGGTGAGCGTCTCGGTTGCGGACATGCCAACATTGAGCTCGTTGAATCCGGCCTCGGCCCAAATACCGTGACCGGGAACGACGTCGGGGACGCTCGTGTAGCGAATGGGATTGTCGGGCAACTCAACGGTCAGGTGGCTCAGGACGCTCGTGTAGACACGCGGCTGCTCGTCGGGATGCACCACGCGCATGCGCTTGGGCTCAAACACCCCGTTGGACGAGTCCTCGTTGCGGGCGACCAGCGTCGACCCGTCGTAGCTCGCGTTCTTACCAACCAAAATCGTTGTGCACGGCATGCGCATCCTCCTTGAGCGAAGAAATCAAACGGCAACAGTGTATCGCTTCGACGCAGAAAGGGCGAAACCACGGCCTCGGCAGCCGCCGTGGTCAAAAAATGCCAAATATGAGTACTGTCACAAATTTAGTGGCAGCAAATTGCACTGTTCCGGGCGCCGGGAATCCTCACCTGTCCAAAAACTGAGTCTAGTAATTCCCCATACGTCCAATAAAATTGGCTCTTTAACGATATTACTTATCGCTAAAGAGCCAAAATGATCTCAAACATATGTGACTAACTTGGCAACAGTACTCATATTTGGCATTTTTTGACCACGGGGTATCTAACCAACCCCCTAAACAGCCTCCAAACGCCTATTTTACCGCGCGCTCAGCCGCCTCGATCACGTGCTTGGCGAGAATTGCTGTCGTCACGGCGCCCACGCCACCCGGCACGGGGGTGATTGCGCCAACAACCGGCTCCGCGGCATCAAAATCGACGTCGCCGACCAGCTTGCCAGCGGCTTCGTCCCAATTAATGCCAACATCGATAATCGCCTGGTCCTCGCGGACCGCATCTGCGCCAATCGTGCGCGCGCGTCCAACGGCGGCAACCACAATGTCGGCAGCACAGCACTCGGCGGCAAGATCGCGCGTATGCGTATGGCACGTCGTCACGGTTGCGTTGCGCGCCGTAAGCATGGCGGCAACGGGGCGGCCAATTACCAGTGAGCGTCCGACCACGGCAACTTTGGCGCCGTCCAGCTCAACGCCGTAATGATCCAGCAAAGCAAGCACGGCTTCAGCTGTGCAGGGGGCAAAACCCTCGCCGCGCCCCGAAAGCGTGGTGAGCAGCGAAGCCGGCGTCATGGAGTCAACGTCCTTGGAGGGATCGAGCGCTGCGGCGACGGCGTTCTCGTCAAGGCCGGCGGGCAGCGGGCGAAACATCAGACAGCCATGAACAGCCGAGTCGGCATTGATGTCCTCGATGGCCGTCAACAGCTCGTCTTGCGAAACACCGGCAGGAAGCAACACGCGACGCGCCTCGATGCCAACCTTTTCGCAGCGTTTAAGGGCGCCGCGCTCGTAGGATAGGTCGTCCTCGCGTTCACCCACACGCACGATAGCAAGCGTCGGAACAACACCGCGTTCGCGCAGCGCAGCGCAGCGGGCAGCGAGCTCCTCAGTCAAAGCGCGGGCGACGGGAGCACCCTTCAGTAGCTCAGCCATGGCTATCCCCTCTTTCTTGCAGCGTCGGAGGCGCGGCGCGCCAGCGCATCGGCGCGCGGCAACCATGTGTCGAGCAACTCATCACACGCCGTCTCGAGCTCCTCGGCGCGTGCACGATCCTTCATAGACGTGGTGTTCGCAAAGAGCGTCAAGCTCGCGCCCTGCATGGCGGCGCGGCAGAATACGGCGCCGCACGCCACATCGGACAGCAGCTGACGCGAACCCTTGTCGGCCATGTCCTCGAGCAGCGCCAGTGCGCGCCCGCAGGCATCCATAATGCGATACGGCGGCATAGCGGCCACATGCAGCGCATCCTGAATCGCAGCCGGTCGGGCCGGGTCCTCACGCGGAATACCGTACGCAGCGGACACCTGGCCGTACGCACGAACGTCCTCGGCGACCAGACCCACAAGCTCCTGCGCCAACTCGTCTGCCTGGGCAAACGCACGCGTCAGGTCATCCGCACGATCAGCAAGCGCGGGATTGGTCGCACCGTAGCGGGCAACCATTCCGCACAGCGAGGCGCCCAGCGCGCCCACAAAAGCGCTCGCGCTGCCACCACCGGGAACTGGCTCGCGCGCGGCCAGCGCCTCGGCAAAACCGCGACAGGTTTTATCCATCATCTCTTGGCTCATACGCACACGCACCTTCAAGTCATATATATCGGTCGGGCGGCCGACGCCGGCCGACCGCATCGATCACGTAATGGTGCTAAGTCTAGCCCATAAGTACGCGAGCGTCAGCGCACCTGGCCATCGCGGATTTCTATGGCACACGATAGGCCATGCCAACGCAAACATGGGACACATGGCCCACCTTTCGAGACTCCCGAGCAGCACAAGCTGGGGCATATCTATAAGTAAGGAACCCGTTGGGGAACGGCCGCGCAACGGCCACAAGCGATGAACGGAGGCATAAGTCGCACAGTACACAGAGACATCCGCCGCCAGCGCAATCAGTACCCCAACAGCATGCGGCGCCGTGATGTCATCAGCAGACAAGGAGGACGCCACCATGATGAAAAAGACCCTATCAATCCTTTCCCTTTGCATCGCCCTCTTTGCCGCGCTCGCCCTTGTGGGCTGCGGCGGGAGCGCATCGGGCGGCGGCAGCGCCCCCAAGAGCGAGAGCAAGGAAAAGGCCCCCGTCGCCAAGAAGACCGACTACATCTGGTTT
>DBFBEA010000091.1:0-4890 GCA_048248475.1 Collinsella sp.
CCCGGAGGCGGCCTCCGCCGTCGGGGCGCCGCCCGGCCCGGACGCGACCGGTGCGACGAACGACGAGGCGTCCTCCCCCGCGGCAAGCCCGTCGAGCACGGCGAACGCATCGAGCCCGTCGCGCGCGTCGATGCCCTCGGCCTGCGAGCGCGAGCAGAGCGCGCCTTCGAGCGCCGGCGCGGCGGCCCTGCGGCCCCGCAGCAGCCACACGAGCACGAGCGACAGCAGGTAGATGGCGACCATGGCGACGATCAGGGTGCGCACGGTCGCGTCGAGCTGGCCCTGCGCCGCGAGCACGTCGCCGACGAGCATGCCCGCGAGCAGGAAGACGCGCGACGCGAGCGATATGGCGCCGACCGTGGCGACCACCGGGATGCCGTGGCGCTTGGACGCCTCGAGCAGCATGAAGAGCACCATCGGCCCCACCATGCCGTGCATGAACATCAGCAGCGCGCCGAACAGGGCACCGTAGACGTGGTCCATGAACGGCAGCGCCATGAGCAGCAGGGCGACGACGGGAAACAGCGCGCTGAACGCCTTGCGGATGTTGGGCATACCCCAGGCGAACACGGCGACGAACACGAGCAGCAGGCTCGCCACGGCCGAGGCGACCGACTTGAAGACTGCGCTGCCGTCGACGGCCTGGGAACCGGTGACCTGGAACGCCGCGATGAGCCCGAGCACCATGTTGAGCACGACGTAGACCGCGAGGGGGCCCGCCAACTCGACCAGGACGGCCTTCGCGCACGCGAGCGCGCCGGAGCGGCCGGCAGCGACCTCGCCCCCATCGCACGCGGTGCCGTCGCCGGAACGGGCGCCGTCGCAGCGCTCCCCCGCATCCCGCGCGGCCCCCGCGCCCGGCACGGTCGCGGTCTGGCACGACTCACGGCAGGCCCCCACCGCGAACAGCGCGGCGGCAACCAGCCCCAGGGCGGCGAGAACGACCGGGGACGAAACCCCCGGCAAGCCTCCCACCAGCGGCGACAGCACGTTTGCAATGAAGAACGCCGCCGCGAGCGCGGCGAGGCAGCGGCGGGCGCTGAACCGGGCGATCGGCACGAGCCAGGCGGCGTTCGCCACGATGCTGGCGATTCCGTACACCGCGGCCATGCCGACCGCCAGGGCGTTCGGGGGAAGCCCCGCGAAGGCGCCGAACGCCGAGGCGAGGTTGACCCCGGCGAGCGCGGCCATGCACGCCACGGCGGGCACGCGCAGCGTCCACGAGGGGCGATGCCACGAAACCGCAGCGAGCGCGGCGGCGCACACGATGATGAAGAACGACGTGACGACCGAGAACTCGACGCTGTTGATGATCAGAAACGCGCTGTGGGCCGTGGACATCGCCGACGAGTAGGTTTGGTCGGACAGCGCCTTGAACAGGCCGTAACCCACCGTCAGGCACACGAACGGCAGGTCGACGCGGGACAGGCGGAACTTTCGGAGGCTCCCGTCCCCCCCGCACCGCACTCGCCGACATCGCTCCACCCCCTGTCCAGCCCCGATCCACAACGGCCGCCCCACACGCGCCGACCCCCGCGCGCCTCGCCGGTGCCCCCCACGTCGCTTCCACGCCACCCGCGGCGCGCGTTTCACCCGCAGCCCGCGTTTGCCGGACGCGAGCCCGTCGGAAGGGCTGCAGCCGAGCTACCGGACTGCGCCGAGGCGCCACGACGCGGCATGGTATGGTAAGAGACTATAGTAAACCTTTTTTGGCGGCCTTTCGACGGGACGCGGGGAGCACGCCGACGGCGTTCGCCTTCGCTCCACTTGACCATCAAAGGTTGACTCATCGGCCAATTCGGGCGATTTTGAACGAATCTTGGGCAGAACGGGGCGCCCCGCCCCAGGCGACGCACTGCCCGGCGGGGCCCCGAACGGCGGCAGCATTCGGAGACAAGGCATGTACCTGCCCTTTTCGTTGTCTCGTTTTTCCGGCGTGCATGAAGCAAGGCTTCGGCAGAAGGGGGGATGGCGCCCGCATCCGTTCACTATCGCCCCTACTGGTTGTCAACTCAACATTTGATAGCCAAAAGACGCGATGTTGAACGGTGTCCCCGACAAGCCCCATTCCGAGTCCGCCCCGGGCCCGTTCTGAGCCCGAGCAACAAAAAGGCCCCGGTCGAAACCGGGGCCTCTCATCTTCGTTATGGTGCGGGCGAAAGGACTTGAACCTTCATGGGGTTGCCCCCACATGGACCTGAACCATGCGCGTCTGCCAATTCCGCCACGCCCGCGTGCAGGAATTAGAATAACGGAGCGCCATCGCGAACGCAAGAACTATTTTTGAAAAAGTTTGCAGGCATTTTCCCAAGCTGCTCGCGCGATTGCCTCAGCATCCTCGCCGGTACGATCGACACGGTCGTTGACCAGCGTGTTTGCCGTAATGGAGATCATTGCGGGCTCGCATTCAAGACCGCGGATGGGCTCCGGAGCCATATACGGGCAATCCGTCTCGAACAAAATTCGATCGAGTGGGGTTGCCGCGAATGCCTCGCGCACGTCGTCGTTGCGTTTAAAGGTAGCCGCACCACCATAGGCGATATAGCAGCCCAGCTCCACAAAGCGCTCCATCGTGGCGCGGTCCTCGCCAAAACAGTGCAGCACACAACCAGCCTGGGGCACGCCCACCTCACGAAGCACGTTGTAGGCGTCCACGTGCGAGGTACGCTCATGGTCCGTGTCCTCGTGACGCAGATGCAGCTCCACCGGCACATTGCGGCGCACGGCAAGCTCGAGCTGACGCGCCATGCAGTCAATCTGCACGTTATGGGGTGCCGGCGCGATATCGTCGTCATAGTCCATATGGTAGTCCAGGCCGATTTCGCCAATACCGGCGCATAAGGGGTCATCGAGTGCGGCAACGACCTGCGCGTGAACGTCGTCGGTATAGTCCGGCGCACCATACGGATGCACGCCGGCAAGATACTTGATCTGAGGGATATCCTGCATCGGCAGAATTTCGCGCACGAGCCAGTCGCTATAGTCCGTCACGCTGCGTTTGTCAGCGATGGGGTCGAACATCGTCACCAACAAGTCGACGCCCGCGGCTTTGGCGCGCACGAGCGTCTCGGGCACTTCTTTGCCCCAAAACGAAAGCAGATGCGCATGCGTGTCGGCAAGCGGCGCCAAGGGCACGGGACAAGCAACCGTCTTCTTTTTCTTGGTAAACGTCACGCGTTCGGCATTAAGCGTCATGGATTAGCTCCTGGGCCAGGCGGACAAAGTCGGCAACATCAAGCGTTTCGGCGCGCGTGGTGGATGCGATACCGCAAGCCTCAAAGGCGGCATCGAGCACGTCCTTGGCAAAGCCGTTGGCGCTCATGGAGTTGCGAATGGTCTTGCGACGCTGAGCAAATGCAGCATCAATCACGCGGGCCACAAACTCGCGGTCGAGTCCTTCGGGCACCACGCCGTCAACACGGTCGATACGCACGACGGCCGAGTCCACGTGCGGCGCCGGCATAAAGCAACGCGGCGGCACCTCAAAGCGACCCGTCACCTGCGCATACAGGCCGAGCTTTGCCGTATAGCCGCCATAGGTCTTGTTGCCCGGCACTGCGGCAATGCGATCGGCAACCTCCTTTTGCACCATGACCACGGCACGCTTGAGCGCGGGCATCGTCTGAAAAAACTGCAAGATGATCGTCGCCGCCACGTTATAGGGCAAGTTCGCGACAAATACCGTCGGCTCACCGCCGGCGGCCTGCTCAATCTGCTCCGGCGTCACCTTAAGCGCGTCGCCCATGATAAAGCGGAAGTTGGCGTAGTCGGCGGCGTGAGCATCGAGCACCGGCTCGAGCTCGGGATCGGCCTCGATCGACGTGACGCACGCCGCCTCCTGCAACAGCGCAAGCGTGAGCGTACCAACGCCCGGACCAACCTCGAGCACGCGCTCATCGCCTACAAGCTCGGCAAGCTCGCAAATGCGCTCAATTACATGGTTGTCGATCAGGAAATTCTGGCCCAGGCGATGCTTGGTCGCAAGGCCAAACTCCTCCAGCAGCTCCCTGGTGGCCGTGGGGTTTGCCAAAGGCGAAGTTGTCATGGTTGCCTCCTCAGCATGATGGCGGCGTCTTGAAACAAAAGGGCATGGACCGTGGCGGCCATGCCCTTACAGCTAAACAGCAAATTGCCGATATGGCGCGCTGCATCTTAGCCCAGACGCGGGAACAGCGGCTCGCCCTTCTCGACAGGCTGACCGCCGGCAAGCAGGCCCCAAGCGCAAATGCCCTTGAGGTCGTCGGTCGCGGCCTCGTCCTCGCAGGACAGGCGGCGCAGGGCCTCGGCAGAGGTCTGAGGCATGAGCGGCATCAGCAGGTGGGCGGCAATGCGGATGGCCTCGAGCAGGTTGTAGATCACAAACGCCAGCTCGTCAGCCTTGGCCTCGTCCTTGGCAAGTGCCCAAGGCTCGGAGTCCTCGATGTAGTGGTTGGCGGCATGGATGAGCTCCATGACCTCGTCCTTGGCTCCGCCGTAATCGAGCACGTCCATCTTGGCCATGTAGCGCTCGACCAGACCATCGGCGATCTTTGCCAGCGGGTTGTCGAACGCATCGAACGATGCGGGCTTGGCGGGCGCGCAACCATCAAAGTACTTGCCGCTCATGTTGAGCGAACGCGAGATAAGGTTGCCCCAGCTGTTGGCCAGGTCGGCGTTGTAGACCTGCTCCATGCGATCGAAGCTGATGGCACCGTCGGTACCGGGGACGACGTCGGTCATGAAGTAGTAGCGATAGCCCTCGACGCCCAACATGTCGATAACGTCCTGCGGAGCGATGGCGTTGCCGCGGCTCTTGGACATCTTCTCGGCCTTGCCGGTCTCGGCATTGCGCACGGTCAGGAAGCCGTGGGCAAAGACGTGCTCGGGCAGGGCCTCGCCGATGGCCATGAG
>DBFBEA010000092.1:0-23959 GCA_048248475.1 Collinsella sp.
TTCAAGTGCCCCCAGTGCGGCGTTCCCGGTTCTCGTTTCCTGAAGCAGGAGGAGGGCCAGCTCGAGTGGGCTGCCGAGCACGTCGTGGGCGTCGCCAAGATGGAGGGCGTCTCCGAGGACATCGTTGCCGACCTGCGCGCCAACTTTGAGGGCGAGTGCTCCGAGGTCGGTATGTACCTGGCCATGGCTCGCGTCGCCCATCGCGAGGGTTATCCCGAGATCGGCCTGTACTGGGAGAAGGCTGCCCACGAGGAGGCCGAGCACGCCGCCAAGTTCGCTGAGCTCCTGGGCGAGGTCGTGACCGACTCCACCAAGAAGAACCTCGAGATGCGCGTTGAGGCCGAGAACGGCGCCACCGCCGGCAAGACCGATCTTGCCAAGCGCGCTAAGGCCGCCGGCCTCGATGCCATCCACGACACCGTGCACGAGATGGCCCGCGACGAGGCCCGCCACGGCAAGGCTTTCGCCGGCCTGCTCAAGCGCTACTTTGGCTAAGCCAAACGCCTGAGACATAACCCCTAGCTCGATGAGGCCCGGACCGTATTGGTTCGGGCCTTTTTATGTCTCGAGGACTCGTTAACGCCCTGAAATAAAACCACCTTCAGCATCGGCTTCTCATCAAAAACTAGGTGAGTAGGCTTTTTGGAACTTGCCGAGCAGACCATCCATATTGTTTTATAAATCCGCAGGTAAATGACTTGTTGCAAAACGGCCAGGTCGCCAAAGCGTCAAAAGTCTACTCACTTAGAACCGCAGCCGTCCAAGATCGAGCTGTTTTGTGTCTAACGGGCATCTTTTCGTCGATTACTCCCAATTTTGTCCAGTCAACAAATAGTTCAGACCGGAGTAATGCCTCGGCCCTTTGCTCATCTGAGCTTTTATCACGATATTCAGCATCGAGCATCCTGCATACGGCCTTAACGATCGCGCGGAATCTATCCTCATCGGATATCTGTCTGTGTGTCAGGAGAAGCACATCGTAGCCCATGGCCTGAAGGGCCGTCATGCGGTCAGCGTCACGCAAGCCATCCCCTGCGCGTCCGTGCGAGGCCTTTCCCTGACATTCAATGGCCACCTGTCGCCTACCGTCCGGTGAAGAAAGAAGTAGGTCGATATATATACGGGACTTTCCCACAATCGCTCGAGCACTTGTGCCTAGCATCACTTCAACATTAAGCTCTATGTCGCAAAAACCTTCGCCTCCCAGGGATCGCGGCAGTGCAAGTAGCAAATACGCCTCGACCTCAAAAGGCGACGCGGCACCCAATGGAACGAGTTGCGATACCGCCATAAATCTATTGCCGTAACGCATCCCGCAAACATCTGAACAAAAACGGTCAAGGTCTCCGCCCAAAACCAAAGCGTCTCGACGCCATAAATTTGAGGCGGTGCCGTCCTCGGACGGGCAGCGCACCCAACCGAACGTTGTCGAAATCGCGCCCGAATCAATTGCACGCGAAAGCTCCGCCTCAAGTGCCGCCGGCAGAGCGCACACCGCAAACAAGCCACACATCTCCGCCAATACCAAAAGAAGCTGGAGATCCGTCAGGTGCCGCGACATGATGAATGCCGTCAGTAGAGGAGACGTAATCAAAAACCCATGCTCCGTTTCCAGCACGGATTCCCTGGGGAGCTCACCAAGAAACAGCCGCTGCCTAATGCTGGCAGGACAAGTCCGTTTGTTTCTCGTCCGAACCAATGTATACAACGGAAAACCGAGCGCGACCGCAGCCGTCGGGTTGCGGGCGAGATCATATCGCTGCCGGTCTTCTTCCGGTCGTGGAAGCGGCGGACACAAAGCGCGGACTTGAGGAGGCAAACGCCAGTACCTAAAAGCTGATATGTCACAAAGTAGATCCTTCTTAGGCACAGGAAAACACGAATTTCAACCCAATCAGTCACGCATTGGCGCGAACGCAGCAAAAATGGCGCCGAACGGACTGCCAAGTTTTCAACAGCCCTCCCCAACTGGCCAAAAGCTTACCGAGAGCTGGACGAAACCCTGTTGAAAACCCCATTTTTTCTCATGTAGAAGCTTTGCGCGGCAAGTGAGTAGACTTTTTTGAACATCCCGAGCAGGCCGGTCATCCTGCTTTTCAAAACCGCAGGTAGATAGCTTGCTACAAAACTGCCTGGTCGCCAAAGTGCTAAAAGTCTACTCACTTAGGTTGCAGAGTGCCCCCCATTAGCTGCAATTCCAAGGTTGTTAGTACTTTTGGACTCAGATCGTCATACTGAACAAGAATTTGAGTTGTGTTTTCAGGGACAGATGCGCCATCGGCACACCAAAAACAGTCACCGATATCGATAAAAGGGATGCTCGAGCGCGTGAGGGCCCGTGCAAAAGTGCTTCTGCCCGTTCCACGCTCCGCAACCACGATACTGTAAAGGCCCGCGTCTGTATGCTCGATCGAGACCTCCCCTGCCGGAAACGCTTTCCGTACAAGCGCCGCTAGGCCATCACGCGCCTCGCGAGCACGGACGCGCACGCGGTTCACATGTCGCTCGTAATCACCCGATTCCAGCAAACGAGCCAAAGCGACCTGGTCGACAGAACTCACCGACGAGGCGTAGAAACCAAGGTTGCACCTAAACCGCTCCATCAGCTCATCGGGCAACACCATGTACGCTAGACGCAACGCCGATGAAAGGCTCTTCGAAAACGTGTTGGTGTAGATGACCGATTGAGCGGCATCAATCGAAGCAAGCGCGGGAATCGGCTTGCCGGCCAGACGAAACTCGCAATCAAAGTCATCTTCGATGAGATACCGACCTGGTCGCTCGGCGGCCCAGCTCAGAAGCGCATAGCGACGCGCAATGCTCGTCACAAGGCCGGTTGGATATTGGTGAGACGGCATCAGGTGAAGTACATCGGTCCCGGTTTTCTGCAGAGCGCTCAAGTCCACCCCCTCATCATCCAACGGGATATGTCGAACTTTGCAGCCCATAGCCTGATAAATGCGCGTCAGACGTAAATAGCCCGGGTCCTCAACGGCATACACCTTGTCAGCGCCAAGCAACTGAACCAACATGGTATCGAGCAGTTGAGCGCCCGCGCCGATAACAATGTTATTGGGGTCGACATTCATACCCCTCGTCCCGCGCAGATGATGAGCAATTGCGCATCGTAGCCGAACGGTGCCCTGTGCCGGTGCGGGCGAAAAGATCTCGCGCTCGTCTTCGGATGCCAGCGTCGCCCGCAGTGCGCTTTGCCAAAGCCGCGCCGCCTCCAAAGCGGAAGGAGAAAGCGCATCGAATCGCTCGACCTGTCCGTTGACATCATGCACGCTGGGGCCCACAGAGACGGCATCTCGGTCGATGCCCTCCGCAGCCGAAGCCAAAACCGGTGCATCCGGAAGCTCGCAAGCGTAGTAGCCACGACGTGGTATTGAGCAAATATAGCCCTCAGCGAGTAACTGGCTATATGCATTCTCGATGGTAATAACACTGATTCCCAGATGACTGGCAAAGGCGCGCTTAGACGGCAAATGCTCCCCCGCCACAATGCGTCCAGCTACGATATCATCTCGAATTTGCTGGTAAACATACTCATAGAGCGATGCTTCGCCGCGTTTTTCCAAATTGTAGTCAAGCATGAGCCTATCACCTGACCTTATTAAGTCATTCAATCTGGTATTAGTCTGACCTTGTAATTATCTCGAAAACTGAGTATTTTGTCATACCCAGCTCCCCGATAGGATGTTCCGTCAAGCAATGCACATGCCAACCAAGGGAGCAACCATGGCAGAACAGAACAGCAAGGCCGACCGCGTCAAACTCAATCGCGAGCTCGCGCAGATGCTCAAGGGCGGCGTCATCATGGACGTTACCACGCCCGAGCAGGCACGCATCGCCGAGGAGGCAGGCGCCTGCGCCGTCATGGCCCTCGAGCGCATCCCGGCCGACATCCGCGCCGCAGGCGGCGTCTCGCGCATGAGCGACCCCAAGATGATCAAGGGCATCCAAGAGGCCGTCTCCATCCCCGTCATGGCCAAGTGCCGCATCGGTCACATCGTCGAGGCGCAGGTCCTGCAGGCCATCGAGATCGACTACATCGATGAGTCCGAGGTTCTCTCCCCTGCCGATGACGTCTATCACATCGACAAGACCCAGTTTGACGTGCCGTTTGTCTGCGGCGCCCGCGATCTGGGCGAGGCGTTGCGCCGTGTTGCCGAGGGCGCCACTATGATTCGCACCAAGGGTGAGCCGGGTACGGGCGACGTCGTTCAGGCCGTGCGTCACATGCGCAAGATCCAAAAGCAGATCCGTGACGTTGTTGCCCTGCGCAACGACGAGCTCTTTGAGGCAGCCAAGCAACTGCAGGTTCCGGTCGAGCTGGTGCGCGAGGTCCATGCCACGGGTAAGCTTCCCGTCGTGAACTTTGCCGCCGGCGGCGTAGCGACCCCCGCCGACGCCGCGCTGATGATGCAGCTGGGCGCCGAAGGCGTGTTTGTCGGCTCGGGCATCTTTAAGAGCGGCGACCCCGCCAAGCGCGCAGCCGCCATCGTCAAGGCCGTGGCAAACTTCACCGATGCCAAGCTCATTGCCGAGCTTTCAGAGGACCTGGGCGAGGCCATGGTGGGCATCAACGCCGACGAGATCGAGATTATCATGGAAGAGCGCGGGCGCTAGTCCAGCAGAAAGGATCGCACATGAGCGATTATGCAGACCAAACGGTCGCCGTGCTGGCGGTCCAAGGCGCATTTGCCGAGCACGAGGCAAGACTATCCGAGCTGGGCGCGCGCTGTATTGAGCTGAGGCAGGCGGCTGATTTGAAGCAGGACTTTGACCGTCTGGTACTTCCCGGCGGCGAGTCTACCGTTCAAGGGAAGCTGCTTGATGAGTTGGGCATGCTCGAGGAGCTTCGCACCCGTATCGCTGAAGGCATGCCCGTCCTGGGCACCTGCGCCGGCCTGATTCTGCTGGCTCACGACCTTGCCGCCCATGACGATAAGGGCACGCCGCGCCTGGCAACCATGGATGTGCTCGTTGAGCGCAATGCCTACGGCAGGCAGCTCGGCAGCTTTCGAACCAAGGGGCAGGTAGCCGGCATCGACGGTGAAGTGCCGCTGACGTTTATCCGCGCGCCCCGCATCGTTGAGGTGCACGGCGATGCCGAGGCCCTGGCCGAAGTCGATGGCCGCATCGTCGCCGTCCGCCAAGACAACCAGCTCGGCGTAACCTTCCACCCCGAACTCGACGAAGACACCCGCCTCCACGAACTGTTCCTACAAATGTAGGCATCGAAATCAACAAACGAAATGAGAGTGGATAATCTCCCACTTTAAGCTTGGATGCAGGCTCAAACCGGGAGATCATCCACTCTTGTTCTATGTAGTCATTTAAGAACGTCCCCAATGACTACAAGGAGTGTCCCAAACTGCCGGCAGAAAAGGAACGTCCCTAACTGCCGCATCCGGAGCAAGACAGCGCCGCAGGCAGAGGACGGACAGCGAGCGGGTCGCATTTGAGGCAAGGTGACGTGAAACGAAAGGGCGCTGACCTTCTGGTCGCGCCCTTGAAGTTGAACGTCAGATTGTCCAAATGCGGCCCGCGCAGCGTCGGCCCGTTACGGCGTTTGGTAAAACGCCGTAACTAAAAACGGTTGCCGCGGAAGCCGCCGCCGTTGCGGCCGCCACGATCGCCACCGCGACCGCCGCGGTCGTTACCACGGTTACCGCCGAAGCCGCCACGGTTGCCACCGCGATCGCCATAGCCACCACGGTTGCCGCCAAAGCCGCCGCGACCGCCACGGTCGCCGCCACGGTCACCAAAACCGCCACGGCCGCCACGATCGCCACCGCGACCGCCGCGGTCGCCGCCACGGCCACCACGATCGCCAAAGCCGCCGCGACCGCCACGGTCGCCGCCACGGCCACCACGGTCGTCACGGCCGCCGCGAGGACCGCGATCCTCGTCCAGGCCCATGGCGACGAGCGGAGCGATAACCTTATCGAGAGCGGCCATCAGCTCGGTGGCCTCCTCGTAAGAAAGCTCGGGCAGGAGCTTCTCCTTCTTGTTGGCAAGCTCGACCAGGCCCTCAGCGGCATCCTCGGCGGCGAAGACAACAATCTTGCGCATATCGCCCTCGGCGTCGTCGATGCGGCCGACCAGATCGGCAGCCTCGGCCTCAGCCATCAGGCCATCGAGCTCACGAAGGCGCATGCCCAGCAAGTCGGACATTTCCTTCTGCTCCATCTTGGGCTTGAGGTCAAGAAGCTTGATGGCGCGCTCGATGTTCGCCATGCGCTCGGCCTTGGCCTCCTCCTCCTTGGAAATAGCAAAGCGACGGCTACGCAGCAGGCGGGCGGCCTTCTGCATCTTGTCCATCAGCTCTTCGTCATCGTAATCAACGGCGGCCTCGACAACCTCGGCCTCCTCCTCGGCGGAAACCTCGTCAGCAGCCTCAACCTCGGCAGCTTCGGTCTCCACGGTCTCGACTGCCTCGACCTCGGCAGCCATGGTCTCGTTCTCGGTCTCGTTCATGATCTCTTCGTTCTCGGACATGAGACTCCTTCTTGGCCCTCTCGGGCATCATCGCCCCATTCGCGGGGCCCGTCGCGCACTCTTTGCGCTTTAAACATTCATGCCTCTCGGCAAAACGTCCATTAGTTTATGGTGTCGCCATCCAATCTAGCTGCAGAATCTATGTGCACACATTAATGCGACATGTGTGACTCGCGACGAGCGTACACCAGCGACGCCACGAACCCGACCACGGCAATTACAGCCGCTACACGCACGGCAGCTGCAAATCCAATCGCCTGGGCAACGTCTGTCGCAGCGCCAGCGGCGCCGGCGGTCGCAGCAGAACTTGAGAGCAGACCGATAAACAGCGACGGGCCAAACGATGCGGCAATCATATTCCACGTGTTAAGCAATGCCGTTCCGTGAGGATGTTCAGCGGCGGGTAGCGTCTCCAAGCCGGCCGTTTGCGAGGGGCTCAGCACCAAACCGACTCCGGCATACACCACAACGGTCAGCGCCACGACGACGCCGATGTTCATACTTGCCGCCGTCATCGAGATGGCAGTCTGCCCCACGGCAATCAGGGCAAAGCCGACCGGCAGCAGCGGCCATGCGCCACGGGCGTCCATCACGCGTCCGCCCACAATCGAGGTCACGGCGTTGCAGGCAATCGCCGGCAAAATGAGCAAGCCCGCAATAAGTGCGGTCATGCCGTATGCGCCCTCAAAATAGAGCGGCAACAAAACGCTCATCGAGAACGTTGTCATCATCGACACCACCACAAGCAGGCACGCGGGCCAAAAACGAACGCTCGCCATGGGACGCACGTTAAGCACCGGATGCTCGAGCTTGAGCTGACGGGCCGCAAACAGGCCGAGCAGCACAATGGCGGCGAAAAGCGCCACGATGCCGGCAATCGGATTGGTCGAGAACTCGCCTACGGAATACACGAATGCCGTAATGCCGGCGGCGAGCAAAACAACCGACAGAATATCAAGCGTGGTGTTCGAGCGCTCTCCGACATTCTGAACAAGCTTAACGCCCGCCGCAGCGACCACAATGCCGCCCACCAGCGGCACTACGAACACCGCCCTCCAGCCAAATAACGTGCACATAAGACCGCTAATCACGGGTCCAAACGCCGGTCCTAGCGTAATGCAGGCGCCGCCCAGGCTCAGATACAAACCGAGCTTCTCGCGCGGGGCGCAAGACAGCACCACGTTCATCATGAGCGGGAACAAGATACCCGATCCCGCGGCCTGCAAAATACGGCTTGGCAGCAAAACGCTAAACGACGGAGCGACCAGACACAGAACTTCGCCGGCGACCATGCATCCGCATGCGAAAAACAGCAGCTTGCGCGTCGAGAAACGGCCGGACAGGAAGGCCATGATGGCCGTAAAGATCGACGTCACGATCATGTAGCCCGAGACGAGCCACTGCGCCGTGGTGGCACTCACCGAAAAGGCTGCCATAATGTCGTGCAACGCCACGTTAATGATGTTCTCGTTAAACGCGGCAACAAAGGCTGCAATATACATTACGACGAGAATCGCCGCAGTGGCCGATGGCGCTACTTGAACTTGTTGCTGAGATTTGCTCCCCATGCATTTCCTTCCTCTTGGAACGACAGTCGCATCGCCCCAGAGGAACAGTCCAGGGCGAAAAATGAGCCCTAGACTTACGCCAGACGCCGTACACGACGAATCTGGCAACATGGTCCAACGTCGAAAGATTGTAACGCGGACGCACAGCTTTCCTTCCGCGCTATTATTAAAAGTCCACGAAAGCATAAGACATGAGGAGCCCGCCATGATTAAGCCCATCATGAAATCCGAGTTCTTTTTGCGCCTGCCTTCCGAAGACGCGGGCCCCGACGATGCCGCGACCGGGCAGGATCTCCTAGATACACTCCACGAGCATGAGCGCGAGTGCGTGGGCCTCGCCGCCAACATGATCGGCGTGCGCAAACGCATCATCTGCGTAAAGGACGGCAACAGGACGCTCCTGATGTACAACCCTCAAATTCTTGAGCAGGTCAATGCCTATCAGACAAGCGAAGGATGCCTCTCGCTAATCGGCGAGCGTCCCTGTACCCGCTATCGCCGCATTAAGGTTGAGTATTTGGACGAGAACTTCGTCCACCGCATCAAAAACTTCTCGGGCTACACCGCCGAAATCATCCAGCACGAAATCGACCACTGCAACGGCGTCGTGGTTTAGGCCACCTGCCAAAATGAGGGTACCGGAGGCCTCCCTATGGATATCAGCCGCTTTGGCGAATTCGCCATCTTAGCGCAGTCACGCACGTTTCTTGATGCGGCGGAGCTGCTTTTCATGTCGCAATCAACCCTCTCCAAGCACATCATGGCAATGGAGCACGAGCTCGGCTGCAAGCTCATCGATCGAAGCCAGCGCCACGTAACACTCACCGCGCAAGGTGAAGCGCTCCTCCCCTATGCGCAAAAAATTGCGACGCTTCAGCACCGCTATCTTGCCGCCATTCAAATAGGCGCAGGTGAGCCGCTCGAGCACCTCACCGTAGGTTCTATCCCCATTATGGCCCCTTATGGGATCACGGACGCCGTCATCGATTTTCAGCAGGCGAACCCCTCATATTCTGTCGAGCTCATCGAAGGCGAGGGCGACACACTCAAGCGCATGCTCCTGCACGAGGACATTGACCTGGCCTTCATCCGTGACAGCGGCGCCATCGAGCCAGAGTTCAAAAAGATTCCCTTTACGACCGACCGGCTCGTGGCCGTCCTTTCGCTCGACCATCCACTCGCCGAACGTGACACCGTCGAGATAGACGACCTTATCGACGAGAATTTCCTCATGCTTCCCCAAGGCTCGTTCGTAAGCGAGCTCGTCCTTTCCCTTTGTCGCGAAGCTGGATTTGGCCCACGCGTTACGTTCACCGGCAAACGAGCCGAGAACATCATCTCTCTTGTCGCACGCGGCGCCGGCGTCTCATTCCTCATGCGCAAGCCGGCGGAATCGCTTGCCAGCGGAAAGGTAGCCCTGGTGCCGCTTGAGCCCGCGACGACCTCCGAGGTCAGGCTCTACCTCAAGCGAAACGCCGCGCACTCGCAGGCTGTCGTCTCGTTCATTGGCTTCCTCCCCTACCGTCAGCTCCTGCAGGGCGACCGTGCGTCTTCCATCGCGGCACGACCGTCATAATCCCCGCTGCTCCACAACCGCAGACTTGTGACCGCAAACACGATGACAGCGGCACGAAACACAAATATGCCTCGGGCAGCACGTCGCCGTCCGAGGCATATTTAATCAAAGTGCGCAAAAAGACTAGTCCACCGAGATGTTGAGTGCCTTACCGCCCTTGTCCTTCCTGGTACCGATCACCATAGCGGCGACAAGAGCCAGAACGAAAGCGACCACACCGGAGATGACAAGGCCGATAAAGCCCGTGTCGATGCCGGCAGGGTTAATAAAGCTCGGGAAACCGAGCGGGCCGGAGGCGCCGAAGGCATAGAGCTTGGCACCCATGAGGCCGGCAATGGCGCCGCCTACACCAGCGGAAATAAAGGTTGCCCACATAAGGCGCTTACGCGGCAGCAAGATGGCGTAAAGCGCAGGCTCGTTGACACCGAAAATCGAAGAGACAAGGGCGGGAATGTTGACGGCAGCATTTTCCTCGGAGTCCTTGGTTCGGATGATCATGCCAAGCACAGCGCCGGCGATGGCACAACCGCCTGCATACACGAGCGGGTTAATGAGGTCATAGCCGTAGGTTGCGACATCGAGGAACCACAGCGGGATGATACCCCAGTGCAGGCCGAACATGACGAGCAGGCTCCAGAACGTGCCGATGACGAAGCCGGCGATGGCGGGTTGGAAGTTGATGAGCATCAGAATGATCTGGGCAACGATGTTGGAGAGGACCGTCATGACCGGACCGACCACAAGCAGGCCAAGGATGCCGCAAATGAGGAGCGTCAGGATGTTGGAGAAGAACGAGCTCACAAGCGCGGGCAGCGCGTTAGAAAGGGCCTTGTGCACCTTGGAGGCAATCCAGACGATAAAGATCGCAGGCAGAATCGTCGATGAGTAATTCTGCATGATCAGCGGGATGCCAAAAATATCACCGTAGACATTGGACTCGAAGACCGTGCCGGCGCCGAGCGTGTAGAGCGGATCTCCGCCCATAAGGGCAACGAGCGTCGGGTAGACGAGGATACCACCGAGCGCCATTCCCATAACGGGCTTAAGTCCGAACTTCTTGGCCGACGTCCAGCCAATGATTAGCGGAAAGTAATAGAAGACCGAATCTCCGATTGCCGAGAGCGTCACATACGTATTGCTGTCCTTGGCAAGCCAACCGGCAACCGTGCAGAGCGCGAGCATCGACTTGATAAAGCCACCGGCCATAAGCACGCCAAGAACCGGTTGCAGAATCTCGGAGATGATGGCCAGCAGACGCGAGAATGGATCGCCCTTTTTGACGTCGTCGCCTTCATCGATATCGAGTGCGGGTTTGGAGTCGAACCCGCCAATCTGAACAAGGTCGTTGTAGACGGCCTCGACAGTGGCACCAATCACGACCTGATACTGTCCGCCGGCCTGGATGACGTCAACGACGCCCTTCGTCGCCTTAAGCTCATTGGTCTGGGCGAGCGATTCATCCTTGAGGTGGAAGCGGAGACGCGTAATGCAGTGGCTCACGTCTAACACATTGTCTCGACCACCGACCTTTGTGATGATTTCATCGCAAAGCTTCTGGTATTTCATGGAATTCTCCTTTTTCTGAGCGGGGTATAGCATCGATTTCATGCCTCCGTAGTCGACGTGGGAGGGCAAGGAACCCGCTTCCCCCTTTGAAATCCGCGGACGCACGTACGCCCGGGATGGGAAACGGCAGAGAAGATGGAAGATGCCGATCACATGGCAGCGAGCCTCATTGGCCCATGTCACGCAATCAGGCCTACAGACGCGAATCTGCTGCGCCGAGAAGTCTCGTCGTCTGGCAGAACTTGTCACACAGACGTTCCGGTTCGCCCTGGGGAATCTGAGTACGCTCGGTCTCAAAGGAGAGGCCGTACTCGCGTGCCGGAAGGAAATACTCAAAATAGCCGTTGGTGTAACCGCAGACTATTCCCTCGACCGGACATTCGCGCTTCATGCGAATGCCCAGGTCGCTGCCGAGTTCACTCGGGAACACAAAGAGATGCAAGCCGCCCAGACTGATGACGGCACACTTAAGCGTGAGTGAAAAGTCGTCACGGGCAACGGTGTGATAGAACGTCTGAGGCTCGATGCGGTCAAGAACGACCTCGCAATCGAGCTTGATCTGGGAAATCGCCTCGGCAAGACCGGTCGAAACACGCTCAACCTCGGGAATGCCGCGTCCCTGGCGAAAATTGCGGTCGCTACAGTCGCCAGCAGCACCGACGACCATGGCCGGATAGTAACCAAGACTCTGAGCGAGCTTTTTGCCGGTAAGACCGGCGAGTTCGCTCGTGAGCTCTGTGCAGTCGGGTCCGACGCAAGCGGAATGCACCGCCCAGTTCACAAAGCCCGCAAATGGCTTGCCTTCGGTATCGAAGAACGACACCACGATAACCTCATTGTCGGCAAGCTCACCGGGAATGATGCGGTTGTCGTAGAAACCGGTGATGACTTTTTTGCCCATGCGACAGGTCGCAGGTCGCGCGTTGGCGCGGCACTCTTCGAAGCATTGACAGATGGTATCGAGGAACCAGCGGTAGTAGTTCTCGTCGAATTTTCCCGTCCACCAGCTGCGGTGGTAAGCGACGATTGAAGTATGGTCGTGCGTCGCCGAGAGCAGGACGCAATCACGGTCAATGCCGTAGCGCTCGGCGAGCATTGTCTTGACTTCCTCGGCCATGCTTTCCTCGAACTCGAGGACATCGGCATTAAAGAGAAACACTTCACGTTCGCCTTGCTGGAAGAGAATGGCGTTGGCGAAGACGTCGTCATGGACGCCCGTCGCAGGTTCAAGACGGTTGGGAAGATTGCGGTAGCCAATCAGGTAGATGTCGCCCTGTGGGGTGATTTTGCGGCGCGCGTGTCCAATGTTCATGCACGTTCTCCTTCTGTGTCACGCCGCATTCAAGGCGGCAATGATGATTTCGACGAGGCGCTCATGGGATCCGGCGGCAAAACCGGAGTTCATGGCCTCATAGGTGATCTTTTCGTACGCGTCGGGAGCCGGTAGGTACTTCTGTCCGCCGTTGACGAGCGTGGCAAAGAACACAGAGCCGGACCGAGCGGCGCGCACAGTGGCGCCGAATGCACTCGAGACCTCGGGTTGTACGCCGACAAGCTCGACGTTTCCCAGCCGG
Organism: Collinsella sp.; assembly: GCA_048248475.1. Classification (GTDB taxonomy): domain Bacteria; phylum Actinomycetota; class Coriobacteriia; order Coriobacteriales; family Coriobacteriaceae; genus Collinsella. Next base: position 12,792 of record DBFBEA010000092.1, read on the forward strand.
AGCAGATAGACCCTCGTGCGCTGCTCGCCAGCGGCATGAAACTCATACGTTCGGTGCGGAGCCAAAGAGTGAAAATCGGCGCGTGTCTGAGCGGGCAGGAGAACGTCGACCGTGCGGGCATCGATGCCGGTAGCGTCATCCTCACGCGCCATGCGAGCGGTCTCGATTAAAGCATCGCCCAAGGCCTGCCCCTGCTGGTGCAACATGCGGTATCCGTCCTCATGGGCATCGACCGTCTGCTTAACGCCGGCCGCATCGAACATGACGTTCATGGCGCGCTCCGCCGGACTTTGGTCGCCCGCGGCGCCTGGCAGCAACAGGGCAACGCCGCCCAGCTCGCGCTCGAGTGACATGGCGGCAAAACCAAAGAGGTCTCCGCTCGCCATGCGCCTCCCCTCGGAGTCGCGCGACCCGTCGAGCACGGAGGACTGAACGTCCGCCGTCGCGAGCACGGCAACATACTCGCCCCCGGCATCCCTTATGGCGAGTACGGGCATCGTGTGGTCGGCAAACCCTCTGGGATTCGAGCCCAACCACCAGCCGGCAGGCGTCTCGATGTCGCGATTAACGTTCACGGGGCATTCGCCCTCCACAGTGGCGAGCGTGGCAGAGCGAATGCCCGCAACAGCGCGCTCGACAGCCGTGCGGGCGGCAGCGACGAGTGCTGCGCGATAGCGCTCGTTGCGATTGCGGGTAGCATCGTCGGCAAGATGCCCGGGAGTGCGGACGTGAGGCATGGAAAACGTGTGGGTAGGAACCACCCAAGAATAAGCACCGCTGCAATTGGCGGCATCCTCAACAATCTCACGCAGATCGGCGAGTAGAGCCGGAGCGATCGAGGTGACCTCAAGCGAAAGGACGCAGGCGCGTCGCCCCGTTCCCTCGATGATAAGGGCACGGGCGAAGACCTCATGACGGAGTTCGTCGAAACCGTCGAACGGCAACACGTCCCCAAGATCGATGGCCACACGAGCGGCCCCAGCCCTCATCTCTCCTTCGTCCATGGCAGATACTCCCCTCTGATTGCCGCTCACTCGACACCGTACAGTTGCTGCGCTGTACCGCCAAGCACAAGGTCGCTGTCTGTATCGCTCAGATTTGCAGCGCGAACGCAGGCGACACCCTCGGTGAGCCACTCGCGTTTAACGGGATAGCTCGTGCCAAAAACAATATGGTCTGCACCCAGCACGTCAACCGCACAGGCGAGGAGTGTCTTGCCCCAAGGCTGAGCATGGGACATGTCGAAATAGATGTTGTTCTCGAGGTGCCTGGAAACGGTCTCGGTATCGACCTGAAAACGGCCAGAAGCATCAGGGCGCTTGGGGCCATGAGGCAGCAGCATCTCCTTGAACGCAAAGTATGCGCCGCCGAGCATGGAGTGGACCATCTTGATATTGGGGTAGCGCTCAAAGAAATCACCAAAGATCTCTCGGCCGATCGCCGTAGTTTGGTCGACGCAGCGGCCATAAGAGCGGCGAAGGTTGTCGTACGCGAGAAGCGACTCGTTCTCGACCGGCACGGGAACATGGTGCACGTAAACGGTGACATGGCGTTCGTTCAGGTGCTCGAAAAAGCTCGAGAAGACCTGGTCGTCAAGATAACGCTTGCCGTAGTGGGCGCAGAGCTGCACGCCCGCGAAACCCTCGTCGAGCCTGCGATCGAGCTCCTCGAGGTTCGCCTCGGTGCCAAAGGGAGGCACGGCGACAAGCGGTATCAAGCGACCGTTCGACGCTTTTGCGTCAGCGGCCATACCGTCGTTGAAGCGCCGGCACATCTCGAGTGACATCCACTCATGGCAGCCGGGGAGTTTGAGAATCGCTTTATCGACCCCCGCCTCGTCCATGTCTGCCAGACGCTTCTCAAGGGTGTAGTCTCCCTCGATATAGTTGAGGCCTGGGAAGCCAGCGGGCTTTTCGATCACAATCTGTCGCTTGCCCGTGGGGCTTACGGTCAGGTAGCCCTCGGTGTCGTAAGCGCGGGGCACCTCGGCCAAAAACTGTTCACAGAGTGTCTCGTCATGGAAGATGCGCTCGTCAAACCAGTAGGAATTTGCATCGATAATCATTGGTGGGGACCGCCTTTCATCTTGTCGAGAACATTCTAAAAAAGCGGACACACGGACATCAATTCCAGTTGAAGCACACTGTATTCCATTTTGGAATACAGTTTTCCGTTCACACGCGATTCCCACTCGCCCAAACGATCGAGACGCCGACAACGCGAGCTTTAACAGAAAACGGTCGGCCCGCATCCGTTGCGGGCCGACCGTTTCATTACAGGCTACCTTTGCCGTTACGCCTGACGGTAATGATCAAAGAAGTCGGCGAGGTCTTCGAGCGACTCTTTGAGCACTTCCATGCGCGGCAGGTACACGATGCGGAAGTGATCGGGCTCTGCCCAGTTAAAGCCGCCGCCGCGCGTGATCAGAATCTTCTTCTCGTGCAGCAGGTCGAGGGCAAACTGCTCGTCATCGGTGATGTTGAACTTTTTAACATCCATCTTGGGGAAGATGTAGAACGCCGCGCGCGGCTTAACCACCGAGATGCCGTCAATCTTGTTGAGCGCCTCATACACAAAGTTGCGCTGCTCGTAGACACGGCCGCCAGGACGGATGTAGTCGTTAACGGACTGATGACCACCGAGTGCCGTCTGAACGATCGACTGAGCCGGCACGTTGGAGCACAGGCGCATGTTGGAGAGCATGTTGATACCCATGATGAAGTCGCTCATGCAGCGCTGGTTGCCCGAAAGCACCATCCAGCCAATACGATAGCCCGCAATCATGTGCGACTTGGAAAGGCCGCTAAAGGTGACACAGGGCAGATCGGGAGCGAGCGAGGCAATCGAGACGTGCTCATAGCCGTCCATGCACAGGCGGTCGTAAATCTCGTCTGCAAAAATCATGAGCTGGTGCCTGCGCGCAACCTCAACGATGCCCTCGAGCACCTCACGCGGATAGACGGAACCCGTGGGGTTGTTAGGGTTGATGATGACGAGGGCTTTGGTCGCGCTCGTGATCTTGGACTCCATATCCTCCAGGTCGGGATACCAATCCGCCTGCTCATCACACAAATAATGTACGGGATGACCGCCGGCAAGGGTTGCGCACGCCGTCCAGAGCGGATAGTCAGGGCTGGGGATCAGAATCTCGTCGCCATTGTCGAGCAGCGCGTTCATCGAAAGCTGAATGAGCTCGGACACGCCGTTGCCCGTGTAGATATGCTCCATCTGAACGTTGGGCAGGCCCTTGATCTGCGAATACTGCATGATCGCCTTGCGCGCGGAGAACAAGCCGCGCGAGTTGGAATAGCCTTCGCAGTCGGGCAGCTGCTGGCGCATGTCCTTGATGACCTCGTCGGGCGTGCGGAAACCGAAGGGCGCCGGGTTGCCGATATTGAGCTTGAGGATGCGCTCGCCCTCGTCCTCCATACGGGCAGCCTCGTCGACGACGGGACCGCGCACGTCATACAGGACGTTATCGAGCTTGGTGGATTTAGAAAAAGTACGCATGGTGGTGCTCCTTGCAATTTGAGCTGAGGGATGGGGTTCGGGCTTGGAATCGTTGCGGGGTGATGATGCCTCGCCTTGATCGGCGTCGCCGGCAAGCAGCCAGGTAACATCGACCTCCAAAATACGGGCGAGCAGCTCAGCCACATCGCGCCGCGGGATCGTCTTGCCGCTCACATATTGGCTCATCTGACTCTTGCCGAGTTTTTTGCCGAGCATCTCCGATGCGCGGATCACGTCCGACTGGCGAACGTCGCGATCGGACATAGTCTGTCGCAGGCGATCGCTAAACGTCTCTTGGGCCACTAGAACCTCCTTGCTGGCAAAGTTCAATTTATAGAATACGAATTGAACCAAGGTTCAATTTAGGCAGCAGTATAACGCGGCACCTCATTCGAAAGTTCAATTTCATAAGAAAATGCACCAGACTCCGAGATTTGCCCAAAGCGGACAATGACGTGCACACGTTTAGAGGTATTCAAGGAATCGAGCAGCGGCAAGAGAAACGTCAGCCGTGCGATATATCGCATTGATCTGCCGATGGGGATGTCCCTCGAGTGGTCGCACGGCAACATCGAACTGACAGCGACGCAAGATGAGCGCGGGAAGAATGCTAACGCCCAGGCCGTCCTCGACCATAGCCATAATCGCATAGTCATCCCAGGTCGACAGCTTAGAGCGCACCGCCAGGCCCGCGCGGCGAAACAGCGGCGTAATCTCGTCGTCGCTACCGCGTTCCAGCAGGATAAACTGCTCGTTGGCCAAATCGGCAAGGGAAACGACCTCCGCGGTGGCAAGCGAGGAGTCCGCTGGCACCACGGCCATCAGCTCGTCTTGCACCAACGGTCGCGACGCCATGCCGGCGCCGCGTGGCTCGCGCGGAATAAAGCCCAGGTCGCAGCGACCTTCCGCCACCCATTGTTCAATCTCTGAGTAATCGCCCATCAGCAACTCATAATCGACGTCCGGATGATCGGCGCGAAAGCGCGCAATCACCGGCGGCAGCACGTGGGTCGCCACACTCGAAAACGTACCGATGCAGATTTTGCCGCGCATGAGTCCACGCATCTCATCCACCCGTCGCTGCAAGCGAGTGAATTCCTCGCAGAGCGCCTCGACAGCCGGCATGACCTGCCGCCCGTCGGCAGAAAGAGCCACGCCCTCGCGACTGCGGTCGAGCACCTTAAAACCCCAGTCGGCCTCAAGATCGGCCACCATACGGCTCACGCCCGACTGCGAATAGCTCAGGCGCTCGGCAGCACGCGTAAAGCTTCCGGCGCGCACCGTCTCCAGCAGCACCTGCATCTTTTGGATATTGGTCTCCACGGCACGTCCCCACCCTTGCATGAGTTTTTGTCATGTTTTCCATGCATTATATTCGCTTTTCTTCTAAAGCCAGTTCACCCATAGTGAACATGTTCGGATATAGAGGGGATGTCAGCGCATGAACAACGGACTGTTTACATACTTAGCAGCATTACTGTTGTTTGGCTCTAACGGCATCATCGCCGCAGCTATCGCACTGCCGAGCTCCGATATCGTGCTGCTGCGCACTTTTCTGGGAGCCCTCTCGCTTATAACCATCCTCGCCACTACCCAACACCATAAGTTGCAGGCGCCATCTCGTCCCCGCGAAGCCGCGGCCCTCCTCCTCTCGGGAGCTGCGCTGGGCGCCAGCTGGATTTTTCTGTTCCGCGCCTACCAGACGATCGGCGTCGGCGTATCCTCGCTGCTGTACTACTGCGGCCCCATCATTGTCATGGCGCTCTCCCCGCTCATCTTTGGCGAAAAGCTGACCGGCGGCAAAATCGCCGGCTTTGTCGCCGTCGCCTGCGGTGCTTTTCTCATTGCAGCGCAAGGTCTAGGCGGCAATATGCCCATTGCGGGCATCGTCTGTGGAATCGCCTCGGCCTTCTGCTATGCATTGATGGTCATCGCTAGCAAGGATGCGCCGCACATCGAGGGCCTCGAGAACTCCACGCTCCAGGTGTGCGCCGCCTTTGTGACCGCACTGGTCCTCACGCTCATCACGCAGGGCGCTCCCTCATTCCTGTCCGCCGGTATCGCCGCCAGTATTGATTGGCGCGCCGTCGCTATGCTCGGCGTCGTCAACACCGGCATCGGTTGCCTGCTCTACTTTAGCGCCGTCGCCAAGCTGCCCGTCCAGACCGTCGCTGTCGTCGGCTACCTCGAGCCGCTTTCGGCGGTCGTGTTCTCGGCCGCCCTTTTGGGTGAAGCCATAACACCGGTCCGCCTGATGGGCGCCGCGCTTATCATCGGCGGCGCGATTTTTTGCGAACTCGCCGGCAAACGCGCAAACGCCAAGGCTGGCATCGCCCAGACAGTACGTGCTTAAAAGCCCCTGCTTTGAAATGCTACCTGCGTAGATAAATAATCCCCAGCTGAGGATTATTGTCTAAAATAACCCGATGTGCCAAACTGCTCTTGTATGTATAAAGACGGCATAAAGTTTTTTGTCCTAGACAGATAACCGGATGTCTAAGGGAGTCCTCGTGGCACACAATAAACTGGAGGCAAACCTCCAAGACCAGCGCGGGCAAGGCGGGCACGGAGCCATCCCCCTCTCCGCTGGCATGCTGCTCGTAACGCTCGGCGTCGTCTATGGCGACATCGGCACGAGCCCCATGTACACCATGAAATCAATCGTCGCCAACAACGGCGGCATCGGTACCGTCAGCGAGGACATGATCCTGGGCGCGCTTTCGCTCGTCATCTGGACCATGACGCTCGTGACCACGGTCAAGTACGTGGTAATCGCCATGAAGGCCGACAACCACAACGAAGGCGGCATCTTCGCCCTGTTCAGTCTCGTGCGCAAGGTGGCACCATGGCTGATTCTCCCCGCCATGATCGGCGGCGCGGCGCTGCTCGCCGACGGCATCCTCACCCCCGCGGTCACGGTCACCACAGCCATTGAGGGCCTGCGTACCATCGAGTGGGGCCACGCACTATTGGGTGACGGTCAGACCAATGTGATCATCATCACCATCATCATTATCTGCGGTCTGTTTGCCATGCAGCGCGCCGGTACCTCGTCAATCGGCAAGCTCTTCGGCCCGCTCATGACGCTGTGGTTCCTGTTCCTGGCGGGCGCCGGCCTGTTCAATATGCTCGGCAACCTGTCCATCTTGCGCGCGCTCAACCCCATTCGCGGCATTATGTTCCTGTTCTCGCCCATCAACCACTCGGGCATCATGGTGCTCGGCTTCGTCTTCCTGTCGACGACCGGCGCCGAGGCGCTCTATTCAGACATGGGCCACGTGGGCAAGGCCAACATCTACGCATCCTGGCCGTTTGTTAAGGCGGCCCTCATCCTTAACTATCTGGGCCAGGGCGCTTGGCTGCTCGCCAACAACTCCAACCCCCAGATGCTCGCGATGGATATCGTCAACCCGTTCTATATGATGCTTCCCGAGCCCCTGCGCCCCTTTGCCATCGTGCTTTCGGCTGTGGCGGCCATCATCGCCTCGCAGGCGCTCATCACCGGCTCGTTCTCGCTGGTATCCGAGGCCACGCGTCTCAACCTTATGCCGCATCTGCGCATCCACTACCCCAGCGACACCAAGGGCCAGCTCTATATTCCGCTCGTCAACAACATCATGTGGGTCGGCTGCATCTTCATCGTGCTGCTATTCCAAAACTCTGAGCGCATGGAAAGCGCCTATGGCCTCGCCATCACCGTGACCATGCTCATGACCACCACACTGCTGACGAGCTATATCGCCGGCATCCTCAAGCACAAGCTGGGTGCCTGCGTCTTCGCCCTGCTCTTTGGTGCCATTGAGCTGTGCTTCTTCGCCTCGTGCCTCACTATGTTCTTTGACGGCGGCTACGTCATGATCTTCCTGGCCGCGTTGCTGTTCGGCCTTATGTATGTGTGGCGCCGCGGCACCGCCATCGAGCGCACGCAAACGATCCTGCTGCCCGTCTCCAAGTACATCGATCAGCTCAACCGCCTGCGCAACGACGAGACCTATCCCGTGCTCGCCGACAATCTGGTATTTCTCACCAACAGCCCCGACCCGCTCACGCTCGACCGCGACGTGCTTTATTCCATCCTGGACAAGCACCCCAAGCGCGCCAAGGCATATTGGTTCATCAACGTGCACGTTACCGACGAGCCCTATACGCATGAGTATTCCGTTGAGACCTTTGGCACAGACTTCCTGTTCCGCGTGCGCTTGGACCTGGGCTTTAAGGTCAACCAGCGCATCAACGCCTACCTGCGCCAGATCGTCGGCGACCTGATGGCATCGGGTGAGTTGCCGCCGCAGCATCACACCTACTCTATCTACGAGACACGCGGCAACGTGGGCGACTTCCGTTTTTGCATGCTGCGCAAGATGCTTGCCCCCGAAACGGACATCAACCGCAACGACCACCGTGTGATGGCCATCAAGTACGCCGTCCGCCGCGCCTGCGGAAGCCCGGCACGTTGGTATGGTCTTGAGAACTCGGCCATCATCATTGAGTACGTACCGCTCTTTGCCCGCATGCGTCCGGCAGTCAAGCTCGTACGCACCCAGGTGCCGCTCGAGATCCTGATCGAAGAGGCCGAGGAAATGGAAGTCGACATCTTCTCGGACGACCTGGTCAACGGCAACGAAGCCGGTAAGGACATGAACGTCGATCCCACCGAGTTGCTCGAGAGCGTCGCCGATACGCCCGAACAGCAACAGCTCGACGGCCTCGAGAGTGAACAACTCAACGACGCCAACTTCTAGCGACGTCACAAATCAACGACAGCGGCCCTGCACCTCACGAGAGACACAGGGCCGCTTTGCATCGCAGCAAAGCTAACGGCTACGAACGACGCGGCTCGGGAACCACAAGTTTATCGGGGCTCGCACCCTCGGCATCCATCAGGCTCACGTAGCGAATCGACGGATCATCATACATCGCGTAGTAATAATTGCCCGTGCGCGCGCTAAAGCATCCGGTGTAGATAGTCTTCTCGAACTTGCCATCGCCCATCCTGGACGCTCCCTCGATCATCACCACGCCCTCGAGTGAACGGAACATGCGGACGACGTTTTCGATCTCGCTCTCTTTTTGCGGGTAATTGGCATTGAGGTACGCCGCCTTTACAAAACGGCTCGGCGAATAGCAGTCACCCGGAATACCGCGCATGCCGGCACCCGCGCCATAGGGCTTGAGCTCGGCGCCACGCCATGTCGCCGTCTGCGGAAAATCGCTTGTAGCGGTGATATAGGTGCGGAGGTTTTCCATGTGCCACGGGAAGGTCGGCTGATTGGCAAGGGTGTCGACCGGATCGTCGTATACATGCAGGCCGTCAGCCATCATCTCGACCACGATACTACGCTGGCTGTCGCCGATAATCCAATGGAGCAGCGACACGCCCAGCCCCTCTCCTGCAGATTTGGCAACAATCACCGTATCGCGCAGCGCAGCCTCGACCTCGTCGACCGTCGAGAACGTCGCTGCCACCCACAGGGGAAACTCATAGGCCGCGATATTGGTCTTACCGTCGACAGGGTCATCGGCATACTCGGCATAACCAGGGAAATTGAGACCCGCCACGGCGAGGCCCGCATCGTTGCCGCAATCGAAGAACATAGGGTAGTTCTTGTAATCGATGCACATACCGATCACCGCGTGTGCCGCTGTCGCGTCGTCGATAAACGAATACGGAATGTGAAACCCACGCGGCATCACGCGAACCTGTTGGCCGTAGTCAAAGCTCCAGTCGAGGTTGCGGCCCAGATACATGTGGCCAGAATTATCGGTAAATCGAATACTCGTACACATAGCGCCTCCTAGCTTTACGTTCTTGCTAATTTCATTGTCTCCAAACAAAAAGGCGCTAAACACAAAAGCCCGGACATGACAACAATGTCATGCCCGGGCCAAAAGAGACGAAGTGCGGTGCTTTGGTCCCCTTAGACCAACTTTCCAAGACAGTGATCGATCATATGCTGGATCATTTGTGCCTCAAAGCCCGCGTAGTCGCGGCGGCACTCCTTCATCTTGCCGTCGACAATCTGGTCAAAGGCAACCTTGCACTTGATATAGCGCGTGGACTTGGTGACCTCCTCGTGCGTCAGGCAGCTCTCCTCCATCTTGCTGGCACCCAGGCCAAACACCAGACGGGGGTTGTACAGCACATGGGGCTCGCCGGCGTCGTCCAGATAGACGCAGACCTTCTTGGTGACGCCGATCTGGTTGGCGGCAAGGCAGCCGGCATCGTCGAGCGACTTGATGGTATCGATCAGGTCCTGTGCCACCGACTCGTCCTCGACGGTCGCGACCTCGCAACGCTGGGACAGAATAGCCTCGTCGTGGCAGAGCTCTTTAATCATACGTTCCTCCATAGGGGTCGTTGTAACCGCTTAAGTATACGGTACCCTCACATTTTCATGCGAAAAATACCGTCCGTCTGCTACAAAGCGCCGAACATCAACATGCGAGGAACAACAGCGTCGTAAAGGGGCTATAGTAGGTGAGTTCGTGTCAATCGGCCTAAACTCGGGGCCGAACAAGGAAAGGGTATGCATGGACGAACTATTTCACGTCAGCGAGCGCAAGTCCACAATCGGGACCGAACTCCGCGCTGGACTGACAACATTCCTGGCGATGGCCTACATCATCGCCGTCAACCCCGCGGTGCTCTCGGGCGCTGGCATCGATGCGGGAGCGCTCGCCTGCGCCACCTGCCTGGGCGCCGGCATCATGACCATCTGCATGGGCATCTTCGCCAACCGCCCGCTCGCCTGCGCGTCGGGCTTAGGCGTCAACGCGATGATCGCCGGAATCACCACCACCGTCTGCGGCGGTGACTGGCACGTGGCCATGAGCGTCATCTTCCTTGAGGGCGTCGTCATCTTGCTGCTCGTGCTTTGTGGCCTGCGCGAAGCCATCATGGACGCCATCCCGGTTGTCCTGCGTCACGCCATCTCGGTGGGTCTGGGCCTGTTCATCGCCATGATTGGCCTGTGCGATGCCGGCATTATCACCGCTGGCGCCGGTACACTCGTCGGTCTGGGCGACATCACCTCCCCCACCTTCATCGTCGGCATCATCTCCATCCTGGTGACGGTCGCCCTCGCCTGCCGCAACGTCCCCGGCTCGCTGCTCATCGGCATCGTCGTCGCCGTCATCGCCGGTATCCCCCTAGGTGTGACCCAGGCTCCGACCGGTATCATCGCCCCGCTCGACTTCTCGAGCATCGGTGGCCCCATCGCCGACGCCGGCGGCATGCCCGCCATCGTCAAGGTCCTTACCGACCCCGCGCTCCTCGTCATCTCGTTCTCGCTGCTCATGAGTGACTTCTTCGACACCATGGGCACCGCGATGGCCGTGGCCAAGCAGGGCGAGTTCCTCACCGACGACGGCAACGTCGAGAATATCAAGGAGATCCTGATCGTCGACTCCGCCGCCGCTGCTGTGGGCGGTTTCATGGGCGTCTCCTCCATCACCACCTTCGTCGAGTCCACCTCTGGCGCAGCCGACGGTGGCCGCACGGGCCTCACCTCCGTCACCACCGGCGTGCTGTTCATTCTCGCCGCGTTCTTCTCCCCCATCGTCACCATCGTTTCCAGCGCCGCCACCTGCGGTGCTCTGGTCTACGTCGGCTACCTCATGATGAGCGAGGCCTCCGAGATCGACTGGTCCGACGTGTC
>DBFBEA010000093.1:0-17564 GCA_048248475.1 Collinsella sp.
GAAGACGATATCTTCGCACGATTGCTCGATTTCCTCGATCAGAATCGACAAAGGGAGCGAATGCGTGGTGAACATCGACTTGCGGGCCACGTCACGTTTGTCGAGCAAGCGGATGGCGCCGACGGGCAGCGCCATGTCGGCGGCATCGACCAAGACCAGGCGAGGCGGGCGCTCGCGCTTGACCTCGATGATGTCGTCCTCGGGCGTCTGACCACCATCGATGGTGTACCAGCCGGCAAGCGGCGCATCCTCCATCTTCTTGGAGAGCACGGGGCCGGCGGCATCGTCGGCGCGCAGCACGCTTCCCGCCGTGAGCACGATGCCCGCAAATGGGGCGTCGTTCACACGACCATCCACAACGCGACCCATTACTGCAACCTTCCCGTCAGATACACGCCCGACACATCGCGCACGCGCTCAACCAGATCGCGGAACTTCATCAGAAACGCGACCTGCTGGGCATGCAGGCCAAAGTCGTCGTCGAACACCGAGATGCCGGCCTTGGCCGAGCCGCGAAAACCGCGCTCGTCGAGCAGCGTGTCGCAGGCCTCGAGCAGCGACGGCACCGCCGCCTTGTCAAGCTGGCACTCGCCAAAGGAGCGGATGGCCTCGAACTTGGTCTTGGCCTCCCCCTCCGGCAGCGCGTCGACGAGCGAATAGAAGACATCCACCGGCACCGACAGGCGCGGCTCAAAGCAATCGAGCACGCCGGTGTGGTGGCCCACGGCGAGCGTGTAGTACAGCACGTCGCAGGCCTCCTGGGGAACGTCTTCCTCGGTCTCCACAAACTTACGCGTGAGCTCATAGAAGACCACCTGGTCGGGCGCATGGCCCAGGCAGGGGTCGGCGACGCCCTCGGCGGCCCCGTCGCTTGCGCGCGAGGCATCGCCAAAGGAGCCGCCGAGCATACCGGGGCCCGCAAAGTAACCAGAGCGGTCCGTGAGCTCCATCTAGTGACCTCCGGCCAGCACCAGATCCTGCAGCGCCGAGTAGACCTCAACGCGGCGCGGATCGTCCTGCTTGTCGATGAGCAGCGCCATGGCACCTCGGATATCACCCTTGGGCGCGTCCTCGAGCGTATCCATAAACTCGTTGGCCAGGTCGCGGCCGTAACGGTAGCCGCTCATGGCGCGAGCCTCGCGCTCGATGGCAACGCGCAGCCTGTACGGCACGCCGGGGTGCAAGATATCGGCCTGCTCGCCGGCAGCCTCCACCGTAGTCTCGGCATGGAGCTTTTGGTCCAGCAGGCCAAGTGCCATGGCAAAGCCGTAGACGGTCTGCGCGGGGCTGGGCGGGCAGCCGGGGATGTAGACATCGACCGGCAGAATCTTATCCGTACCGCCCCAGACGCAGTAGTTGTCGTAGAAGATGCCGCCGGTGCAGCCGCACGCGCCATAGGACACCACGATCTTGGGATCGGGTGCGGCCTCAAACGCGCGCAGGGCCGGCATGCGCATGGCACGCGTCACGGCGCCGGTGTACAGCAGCACATCGGCGTGACGGGGCGAGGGCACGACCTTGATGCCAAAGCGCTCGACGTCAAAGACGGGCGTGATGGAACCGAAGATCTCGATCTCGCAGCCGTTGCAGCCGCCGCAGTCGACACGGTAGACGTACACCGAGCGCTTGATCTTCTTAAGAAGGGTCGCCTTGGCCTTCTCGATGCTCTCGTCGAGCTCGATCTTGGTCGGGCGGTACTGAAGCCGCTCGGGCAAAAGCGTGGGTTCGGCCATGGTTACTCCTCCTTCGTTTCAAAATCCATGATGATGCCCTCGACCGGCGCCGGACCGGCGGGAATCTCGGGCGCATCGGGGTTAAGCTCGCGGTCGATATACTCCGGGTTCACGCCGTGGCCGCCCAGATACTCCATGCCGGGGCCCTGGGGCTCGCCGGACGCAAGCGTCTCGTTGGCAGCCATGCCGTGTGCGTTGCCGGTCTTTACGGCCGATGCGGCGCGCAGGGCGTCGAGCTCGCGCTTGCACTCCTGGCACATACCGACGGTGCGGGCGGCCTGCTCGGCCTCCATGCCGCCGGCCTTTTGCAGCAGGCGCTTGGCATAGTCGATCTCCTTGTGCGGGGCAAACGGCTTGCCGCAACGCGAGCAGTGCTCGAGCGCATAGACGCTCTTGCTGGTGAGGTCGTCCTTGCTCATGACGGCCAGCTCAAACTCCTCGGTGAGCTTGATGGCCTCCATGGGGCAGGCTTCCTCGCAGCGGCCGCAAAAGATGCAGCGGCCGTAGTCGATTGACCAGGTAATGGTATCGGCCGCAAGGTCGGTGTCCATGCGAATGGCATCGGCCGGGCACGCCACGCCGCAGGCACCGCAGGCGATGCAGAGCTCGGCATTGTGCTCGGGCTTGCCGCGCATGTCCTTGTTGGTGGGGAACGGCGCAAACGGGTACTTGACCGTCGCGTCGCCGGCCTTGGCGTTAACCTTCCAAAGCTTCAGCATATTAGAGCGCCTCCTCATCGAGCGGAGCGGCCATGGTGCCCTCGCCCGCGAGCGGCGACTTGTCGCGCCAGACGTTCTCGAACTGCTCCTTGTCGAGCACGTGGTCGCGCTTGGCGGCGACATCGGTCACCGTCACGCGGTCGGTGCAGGAATAGCACGGGTCGAGCGAGCCGACGATCAGCGCCGCATCGCCCACGGTGTTGCCGCGGAACATGTAGCGCAGGACCGGCCAGTTACTGTACGTGGCGGCCTTGGCGCGCCAGCGGTAGCACTTCTGGTTGTTGCCGAGCATGGCCCAGTGCACGTCCTCGCCGCGCGGAGCCTCGGTGGCGCCGATGGCGTACTTGTGCGGGGTGTACTCCCAATCCGTGGTGAGGATAGGGCCCGACGGGCAGTTCTCGAGCATGGTCTCGATCATGTCGATCGAATCGTAGACCTCCTGGATGCGAACGGCGGTACGGCCGAAGGCATCGCAGGTGTCGGCCGTAGCGGCGTGCATCTTTTGGACGTCGGGATCGGCGTAGCCGTCGAAGGGATGGTCAAAGCGCACGTCGCGGGCATAGCCCGAACCACGCATGAGCGGGCCGACCGGCGAGAAGTCGCGAGCGATCTTGCGGTCCAGAATGCCGATGCCACTCGTACGCTCAATAAAGTTGGGCGTGGAGAGCAAGACGTCGACGAGCTCCTGAACCTCGGAGCGCAGCTGGTGGATGGTCGTGAGCGTGGAGAGCTTCTGCTCGGCCAAAATGTCGCGACGCACGCCGCCGATCACGTTGAGGCCGTAGGTCTTGCGGTGGCCGGAAAGCTTCTCGGCCAGGTCCATGGACTTCTCGCGGACGCGGAAGAACTGCTGGAAGCCGGAGTCGAAGCCGGTGTAGTGCGATGCGAGGCCAATGTTGAGCAGATGCGAGTGCAGGCGCTCGACCTCGAGCATGATGGCGCGGATGTACTGGGCGCGCGGCGGGACATGAATGCCCTGGGCGCGCTCGACGGCCTCGGCATAGGCCACCGAGTGGGCGCAGCCGCAGATGCCGCAGATGCGGTCGGCGAGGAACGTCACGGCGTCATAGTTCAGACGCGTCTCGGCGACCTTCTCCATGCCGCGGTGCACGTAGAACAGACGGTAGTCGGCGTCGACGATCGTCTCGCCCTCGACGAACAGGCGGAAGTGGCCGGGCTCGTCGGAGGTAATGTGCAGCGGGCCCATGGGGACGAGCGTGGTCTCCTTGCCCTTGGTATCGGCCAAGAACTCGTAGTTTTCCATGTCGCTCGCGGGAGCGGGACGGAAGCGGTAGTCCATGGAGTCCTTACGCAGCGGATACAGGCCGCTGGGCCAATCGTCGGGCAGCACTAGGCGGCGACGATCGGGCAGACCCTCGGGGATCAGGCCGAACATGTCGCGCAGCTCACGCTCGCCCCACACGCAGGCGGGGACGAACGGCGTCACGGACGGGAACGTCATCTTGGCGGGATCAACCTCGGTGCGCACGGTCACCCAGCCGGGATCCTCCCCCTCCATGGAGATGACGTAGTACATGGCGTAACGGCCGCACAGACTGCGCTCATCGTTACCGATGATCACGGGAATCCAGCCGTAGCGCTCGTAGTACAGGTAGTGGACGGCCTCGGGCAGCTTGTCCTGCTTGACGGTAATCGTCAGCTGGTCCTCGCACTGCCACTCGACCTTCTCGATGCAGCCCGGAACGGCGCGGCGCAGGGCCTCGACATGGCTCTCGCAGCGACGGGCATACACCTTGTTCTCAGTTTCAATCATTCGTTACTCCACCTCGCTCTGAGCGGTCTCGGTACCGAACACAGCGCGGTACATCGGCGTCGCGTGAAGTTCCTCGGTGCTCTGCTCGAGCACGATGCCGGTCGCGGTCTCCACACCGTGCACGAGGGGCAGCGGGGTGGCGATGCCAAACCACAAGATCATGACAGCCAGGATGATTTCGGGGATAAGCATGAGCACCGGGGCCTCATGCTTATCCATGCCCTGGGGCGCATGACCGAATACCGACTTGAGTGCGATGCGGGTGAGCGCGGATATGGCCACGGTAAGACCGAGGGCGACCACGACGACCAGCCACATGGGACCGGCGGTAACACCGGCGACAAAAGTCAGGAACTCGGAGATAAACATGCCAAAGGGCGGGAAGGCACCAAGACCGAGCAGCGCCAGGACGGCGAGCGCGGCGGTTGCGGGGGCAACCTCGACGACACCCTGGATCTTGGCCAGGCTACGCGTGCCAAAGGCGTGCTGAATGTTGCCGGACACGCAGAAGGCAAGCGTCTTGGTAAAGCCGTGGAACACGCAGTGCAGCAGGGCCGCGGCGATACCCAGCGGGCCACCGATACCCAGGCACAGGGCGATAACGCCCACGTTCTCCACAGACGAGTACGCAAAGCGGCGCTTGAGGTCGTCCTGGCGGAACATAGAAAGTGCCGCCACCAAAATGGACAGCGTGCCGACGATCAACAGCAAAAGCTGCGGATACTCGGCGCCCACGGCCTGGATAGTAAAGCCGTAGAAGCGCATGATCACAAGCATGGCGCACTTAAGCAGCACGCCCGAGAGCAGGGCCGAGACAGGGCTCGGGGCCTGGGAGTGGGCATCGGGCAGCCAAGTGTGCATGGGGAACAGGCCGGCCTTGGTGCCAAAGCCGATCACGACAAATGCAAAGGCGAGGCGCATGAGCGTCGGGTCGAACTGGTCGGCATACGGCAGCACGCACGACAGGAATGCGGCCTCGTGGGCGTTGGGAATCACGTCGGCGGCGTTGGCGTAGATCAGCAGCGTACCGAACAGGCCAAAGGCCACGCCGGCGGTGCAGACCATCGCATACTTCCAAGAAGCCTCGAGGGCCGTCTTGTTCTTGTAGATACCCACGAGGAACACGGTGGAAAGCGTGGTTGCCTCCACGGCAGCCCACGTGAGGATCATGTTGTTGGACAGGCACGCGAGCAGCATGGTGAACACAAACAGGCTAAACAGCGCAAAATACTGCTTGGCGCGCTCGGCGGGCATGGAGCCCTCCTCGATATCGGCCTTTACATAGGAAAGCGAGAACAGCCCGGTAAGAAAACCGATAAAGCCGATGAGCAGCACAAAGATGGCACCCAGCGAATCGAGGTGGAACCACAGGCCAAGAGCGCTCGCGGTTTCGCCGCTCATAAGGACGTCACCGGCCGTCATAATCGACAGCACCAGGACGGCTGCGACGGAGACCAGGTTGAGACCGGCAAACACGTTATAGGACGTGTTCTTGGGCAAAAACGCCATGACCAGCGAGAACACCAAAGGAGTCGCGAGCAGGGCGAGAATCAACGTTTCCATGGACTACCCCCTCAGCTCGGACAGGTCGCGCGCATCGAGCGAGTGGGAGTCGTCCCAAATGCGACGCACGACGATGGACATGATGATGACGGCAAAGATGGCGTCGGTGGCGATACCGATCTCGATGATCTCGGGAGCGGTGGGGGCCAAAAGCGCGAGCGTCACGTGGCTGCCGTTTTCCATAAGGCAGTATCCAAAAATCTGCTTCATGATGTTGCGCTGCGAGATGATGCAGGTAAGGCCCACAAAGAAGTGAGCGAAGCTAATGGCGAGCGCAGGCGTTGCGACCTCGGCCGTGGGCAGGCTGATCTGCGTCACGACGGCAAAGCAGATCGCGACCTCGACGGCGATGATGCAAATGGCCCACGCGGGCTTAAGGCCGGCCTTGAGCGATGCATCGCTCGGCTCGCCCATCTTCTTATATGCGCGGTTGAGGATATAAGGAACCAGGACGACCTTGGTGATAAAGGCGGATCCGGCCCACATAAGCAGCTCCTGCGCACCGGTAGTGGCACCGAGCGTAGCGAGCAGTCCCACGAGCACCAGCGACTGCACCGCATACCAGCGGATGGCGTGCTTGATGTTCTTGGAGACGACCACCATGGTGGACGTGACGATCAGAAGGCCGCCAAGGATGTTGACGATCGAATAACCCATGTCGTTCTACCTCCTAACCGATCCAGCTGGCCGAAAGCGGGCCGCTGACGATGACCATGATGATGAGCACGATGAACACGAACGCCATCGCGCGGGGAAGCGGGGCTCCCGCTGCGACCTCTTCGCTCGGCTCGCCGGGCAGGCAATAGCCCATCCACTTGAGGAACCAGGCGAAGGTGGCGACGGTCTCGGCGACCATGATGCACACGAGCACCAGGATCGCGACGTTGCCGGCACCCACGGAAAAGCCGCCGGCGATAATCTGGAACTTCGAGAAGAACGTGTTCATGGGCGGCACGCCGGCAATGGCGAGCGCCGCGACACCAAAGCCCACGCCCGAGATCGGGTACTTCTTTACGATGCCGCGAAGCTTGGGCAGCATACGCGTGCCGAGCGTAAAGGAGAACGAACCGGCGATCAGGAAGAACAGCGTCTTGGCGAAGGCATGGTTAAAGATGTGGCACACGGCGCCATCGAAGGCGAGCTGGCTACCAAAGACCGAAAGGCCCAGACCAAAGAACACGTAGGAGAGCTGGGCGATCGTGGAGAAGGCCAGCAGACGCTTCATGTCCTTTTGCGGCAGGTACATAAGGAAACCAAAGAGCATAGTGACCATAGCGTCGACAATGGCGACCCAGCCCACAATCTCGGGGACCTCTCCGGCAGAGACGAGCGCGCGTGCGAACACGCACACGCCGACCTTGACCATCGAGGCGCCATGCAGGTAGGCCGAGACAGGCGTCGGGGCCTCCATGGCCGAAGGCAGCCACATGTACATGGGGACCTGTGCGGACTTGGCCCAGGCCGCAAACAACACGAGCAAAAGGACGATAGCCTTGAGCTTGGCGTCGAGGCCGGCAATCGCGGTGATGGCGAAGGTGCCGGTGTGGGCAAACACGATGGCGGCACCCAGATACAGGCCGAGTGCACCGATATGCGTGATAATCAGAGCCTTCATGCCGGCCTTCTTGGCCGTAGGCGACATGTAGTAGCTAATGAGGCCCCAAGAGCACGCACCCGTGATCTCAAAGAACACGAGCTGGCCCAAAAGGGTCGAGCTGTACACGAGGCCGGCCATGGCACCGATGAAGGTCGCGAGGTACGCGTAGAAGCGACGACGCGGCGCATCGGGATGCTCACGGTTATTCTCGCTCATATAGGGAATCGAATAGATCACGACAAGCAGGCCGATGCCCACAAAGGCGGGCGCGAGCAACGTGCTCATGCGATCGAAGGTGAATCCCATGACGAGGGTCTGCCCAAACGAGATCAGGGGGACCTGCGTGTCGGGCATGCCGGCGCCGGCGAAATTCGCGGCGAGGGCGATGGTGCAGACCGTCGAGACGGCGGCACCCAAAACGCTGAACCACTTGGCGTACGGACGGGGGAACAGGGCGACGAGCACCGAGGCCACCATCGGGGCCGCGATAGCGACCAAGCCGAGAAGGGACAGACTGACTGCAAATGACATTGTTTCTCCCTTCTCCTACACGCCGACGACCACGAAGACAAACGCCAGAACGGCGATGCCCACGACAGCCCAGGTCTGATTGCCGAGCACCTTAAAACGCGAGCGCGAGCAGGAGTTCTCGATCACGCCGCATACGACAAAGTCGATCAGGCACTTCACCAGGAAGATGACCGCGCCCAGAACGGCGGCGGCGCCCACGGTCGCGGGCTCGCCCCAGGGGACGAAGATCGCGCAGAACCAGGCGACGACCAGGACCTGTTTCATGGACATGGCAAGCTTGGCCATGGCGAGCGACGGGCCGGAAAGCTCGGCGAGCGGGCCTTCCTGAAGCTCCTGCTCGGCCTCGGCCTGGTCAAACGGCAGCTTGCCGAGCTCCATGTAGCAGGCGATCGCAAAGGCGATGCCGGCGAGGATCACGGCGACCGGCGCGTCGATGGCGCCCGTCATGATGTGCTGACCCATGGTGGCGATGTCGGTGGAGCCGCACACCAGGGCGGCGGCAAACAGCGCCAGCAGCATGGACGGCTCGATGAGCACGCTCATGAGCAGCTCGCGGACGCCGCCGATACCGGCGTAGGCGTTGGACGAATCCACACCGCAGAGGGCGAAGAAGAAGCGGGCGAGCGCCAGGCTGTACATGATGGTGATGGCGTCACCAAAGACCGGGATGGGGCTTTGTGCCGTAAAGAGCGGCAGGCCCATCGCAAGCATAAAGGCGACGGCGAAGAACAGCGGCGGCATAATGCGCAGCGCAAAGCTCGCGTCCTCGCTCTGGGACTCGGGGCGCGCAAAGAGCTTGGCCAGGTCGCGGTAGTCCTGCATGATGCTGGGGCCGCGACGGTTGTGCATCTTGGCGCGGATCACGCGGCCGAGACCGGAGAAGAACGGCGCGACGGCCATAACGACCACGCCCTGCAGAACGGCAAGTACGATGTTGTTCATGCTCTCCCCTCCTTAACCCATTTGCACGGCGAGCACGAGGAACACCACGAGTGCCGCGACGATGTAGCAGATATAGATGCTGTAGTTGCCGCCCTCGAGCTTAGTCGCGAGGTCGGCGAGCTTCTCGACACCCTTATGCGGGGCATCGACGAGAACCTTGTCGGGTACGGGCTCCACAGCCTCGGCCACACCGGTGAGCTTCTGGAAGAAGTGCGCGATGGACCAGCAGACGGCCGTGCAGCGGTCGCGCAGCGTGTAGAGCGGCTGCATAAACCAGGACACCTCGGAGGCAAAAGTCGTGGCCACGACGGGCATATGCTCGTTGGGAGCATAGCCGCATGCCCACGGCTGGGACTTCTGCACCTTGCCGACGGTCTTGAGCTTGCGATAACCGCAGGCAAGGCCGACGAGCACCACGAGCGCAATGGCGATCGCGGGCGTGGAGGTGGCAGCGCCGGAGTACTGGTTCATGAGCTCCATACCCTCGGCGGCAAACACGCCACCGTACGGATGCAGCACGGACGCGGCGACATCGACCAGCACGGGAGCGATCACGGGAGCGCCAATGCCCAACACGACGCAGATGGCAGCGAGCAGGCCCTGCGCAAACACCATGGGGGCGGGAACCTCCTTGGCATTGGCCGCGGCCTCGGAGCGGGGCGCGGAGGCAAAGGAGACGCCATAGGCCTTGACGAAGCACGTGACAGCCAGCGCGCCGGTAATGGCAAGCGCGACGGCAGCGAACACGGCCACGATCATGACGGCCTTGTCACCCTGCATGGCGGCATTAAACAGAGACTGATAGGTAAACCACTCGGACACAAAGCCGTTGAAGGGCGGGATGGCCGAGATGGCAAGCGCGCCAACGAGGAAGCAGATGGCCGTTGCCGGCATACGACGGAACAGGCCGCCCATCTTCTCCATATTGCGCGTACCCGTGGAGTACAGCAGCGCACCGGCGCCCAAGAACAGCTCGCCCTTAAACATCGCGTGGTTAAACGTGTGGTAGAGGGCGGCCATCAGAGCCAGGACGGCGATTCCGACCGAGTTGAGCGCCATGGCGGCCATGGAGGCACCGACGCCGAGCAGAATGATGCCGATGTTCTCGACGGAGTGATAGGCCAGCAGGCGCTTGATGTCATGCTCCTGCAGGGCGAAGGCCACGCCGAGGACCGACGAGATCGCACCGAAGACCATGACCATAAGGCCCCACCAAACCTGAACGCCCGAGGCGGAGAGCAGGTCGAGACCAACCTTGAGGATACCGAAGATACCGATCTTGATCATGCCGCCGGACATGAGGGCCGACACGTTGGACGGCGCCTCGGGATGTGCCTTGGGCAGCCAGCCGTGCAGCGGGATGATACCGGCCTTGGCGCCAAAGCCAAAGAAGGCGAGCACGAAGCACACGGATGCGACCGCAGGACTAAACTGCGTGGCGCGGAAATCCGCAAAGGCAAACGAGCCACCGGCGAAGTTGGTCATGGTGAGGAAGCTCGCCATGATGAGCACAAAGCCCACGTGCGCGATCACAAAGTAGAGCCAACCGCCATGGATGGAGTTCTCGTTCTCCTCGATCACGACCAGGAAGTACGAGGTCAGCGACATGAGCTCAAAGGCGACCAGGAACCAAAACACGTTGTCGGCGGTGATGACGAGCATCATGGACGCCACGAAGGTGTTAAAGAAGAAGCCGGCGCGGCCCTTTTTGCCCGGGTACTCATCAAAGTAGTTGAGACCGTAGATCGAACCGGCAAACGCGAGCACCGAGATGAGCGCCACGAACAGGCCGGACAGCTGATTGAGCAGCAGCTGGAAATGGGCAAACGGGAAGAACACGATGGTGTCGACCGACGTGACATCGCCCAGCACGGCCTGGATACCGGCCACAAACGAAAGCACCGCGGCGACGGCGCCGATAAGGCAGCCGGCGGTCTTGGCGGCGTTATCGGCCTTGATCAGCAGAACCGAGGCGAGCGCACCGATGCACGAGACGGCAAGCGATGCGATAAACAGCGTCATGCTATCCATTGTTTACGCTCCCTTCTGCTTTCTCGGACAGGCCCTGGGCCACAGCGGTAACGTCGACGACTGGACCGTTTTCGATCGAGCGCAGGCGCTTGGCCTCGTCGAGCTCGCGATCGGCCGCGCCGCCCATGACGGTGAGCGCCTTGGTGGGGCAAGCCGCCACGCAGTGCGGACCCTCGGGGTCGAAGGCGCACAGGTCGCACTTGACGGCACAGGTGTACTGGCCAGGAGCCCACGTCAGCAAGCTGCTCAGGGACTTAGGATACGAAGGCGTCGGGTCGCACATGCCTGCGACACCGGCGATAGACGTGCCATCGGGATGGATGGCGCCGAAGGGGCACGCGATGGCGCACAGCCTGCACCCGATGCACTCCTGCTCCTTAACGTGGATGCGGTCGCCATCGTGCTCGATGGCGTTCACCGGGCAGACCTCGGCGCAAGGGGCACCCTCGCAATGGTGGCAGGCCAGGGCGGCCGAAATGCCGCCGGTCTTCACGAGCGCCAGACGCGGCGTGTCCTGAAGACCCTGCATCCGGTGGGCATCTGCACAGGCGGACTGGCATGTTCCGCAGCCGATGCACCTCTCCGGGTTGATATCGATGAAGCGGTTCATCCCCACTTCCTTTCAAAATAACGGGCCGGGCGTCCGATGCGCTTGGACGCCCGGCCCAAAAAGCCAACGAGAACGGGACTACACGATTTGGTTCACGTGCGTCTCGTCGTCGAACTTGGCGGCGCCGGGCTCAACATCCTGGGGAGCGGCTGCGTCCACCAGAGCCTGCTTGAGCTCGGTGTACTGACGCTCGACCTCGCCCTCAGCCCAGACCTGATCGGCGATAGCGTCGACCTGGCAGGCGGAGAACTTGTCCTCGGGCGTATGCGAGACCGGGTCGACCTTGTGCATGGTCAGCTCGTTGCACTTGCCGATCCACCACTGGTAGGTCATATAGACCGTGCCCTTGTTGATGCGATCGCTCACGTCGGCGCGGCTGTATACCTGGCCGCGGCGGCTGTGAATCGAGACGATGTCGCCGTTCTTGATGCCGCGCGCCTCGGCGTCCGCGGGATTCATGCGGACAAAGCCGGGCTCGTCGGCAAGCAGCGCCAGCGTCTTGCAGTTGCCGGTCATCGAGCGGCAGCTGTAGTGGCCGACCTCGCGGACGGTGCACAGGATGAGCGGGTACTCATCGTCGGGAAGCTCGGAGGGCGCCTCCCAGTCGTGCGCCATCAGGTTGGCGCGGCCGTCCTTGGTGGTGAACTTGCCACCAGCGAACATGTCGGGCGTACCGTGGTCGTTCACATCGGTGCTCTTGACGGGCCACTGGGCGTAGCCGCCCTCGGGAGCCATCTTCTCGTAGGTCGCGCCCACAAAGTTGGGGCACAGGCTAATGCACTCGTTCCAGATCTGCTCGGTGTTGTCGTAGTGCATGGGATAGCCCATACGCGTGGACAGGTCCGCGAAGATCTCCCAGTCGTGACGGCACTCGCCCTTGGGCGGAACAGCCGCGTCAAAGTGCTGGAAGCTACGGTCGGATGCGGTAAAGACACCCTCGTGCTCGCCCCAAGAGGTGGCAGGCAGGATGACGTCGGCGAGCATAGTCGTCTGCGTCATAAAGATGTCCTGGCAAATGAACAGATCCAGCTCGGAGAGCGTCTTGCGCATACCGGCCGAATCGGGCTCGGTCTGCACCGGGTCCTCGCCGTAGTTGTAGAAGCAGTGCACCTTGCCCTCGTCGACCAGGTGGCCCAGGTCGGTGAGCTTGTAGCCCTCCTCGAGCGGGAGCTTTTCCTCGGGCACGCCCCAAGCCTTGGCAAACTTGGCACGCACTGCCGGGTCGGTGACCTTCTGGTAGCCAGGGTACAGGTTGGGCAGCATGCCCATATCGCAGGAGCCCTGGACGTTGTTCTGGCCACGCACGGGCGCGAGGCCGGAATTGGGTTTGCCGATCTGGCCGGCAACGCAGGCGATGGAGGCGATGGTGTGCACCGTCTTCAGGTTCTGCTTCTGCTGGCATACGCCCATACCCCAGCCAATGATGGCAGAGGGCTTCGCCGTGGCGTACATCTCGGCAGCTTGGTGGATCAACGCGGGCTCGACACCCGTGATGTCCTGTACGGATTCGGGAGTGTAGTTCTTGATGGTCTCCCACCATTCGTCAAAGCCGTTCGTGTGCTCGGCGACGAATTCCTTGTCGTAGAGGCCATCGTTGACCAAGCAGTTGGCAAAGGCGTTGAGGAACGCGACGTTGCAACCGTTCTTGATCGGAAGGTAGAGATCGGCGATACGCGCGGTTTCGATATGGCGCGGATCGGCGACGATGATCTTGCAACCCTTTTCTTTGGCTCGCACGATACGCCTTGCGACGATGGGGTGCGAATCGGCAGGGTTATAGCCGAAGAGGAAAATGCAGCCCGCATCCTCCATACCGGGGATGGAGCATGACATGCAACCTGAACCAACCGTGTCCATCAGACCGAGGACAGTAGGGCCGTGTCAAGTACGGGCGCAGTTGTCTACGCTGTGGGTGCCGATGCACGCACGCGTAAACTTCTGCATGACGTAGTTCGCCTCATTGCCGCCGCCTCGCGAAGAGCCGGTGGTCATGACAGCGTTAGGACCATATTCGTCAATTATGGCCTGCATCTTGGATGCGGTGAAATCCAGCGCCTCGTCCCAGCTTACGCGCTCAAGATCCGCGCCCTTAGTGCGGCGGATCATCGGGTGCAGTACGCGAGGAGTCAAGATCTTGGTGTCGTTGATGAAGTCGTAGCCGCTCATGCCCTTAAGGCACAGCTCGCTCTGGTTGGTGATGCCGTTGAGCGGTTCGGTACCCACGACCTGGCCGTTTTGGACCAAGAGGTTAAACTGGCAACCGGCGCCGCAATACGGGCAGATCACTTTATGCTTCTCCATGACACCCTCCTTCCTTTCTCTGCTACCGAATACTCGGTACTTATTTGACAATCATTGGGCCTGTCGCCCGACGCTTACGCCTCGTTTTCGATGGTGGCGCGGGCACGCTCGGCAGTCAGTTCTGCCAGACGCTCCTCGTCCACCAGGGTGAGGCCCTTGGTCGGACACGCCTCGGCACACGCCGGACCGCCGGGACGGTCCACGCACAGGTCGCACTTGAGCACGAAGCTCTTAGTCTGCGAACCCACGCGCACGTCGCCCATCAAGACGGGGACCTGCGTGGTCGCCACGCTCACGGCGCCAAAGGGGCAGGCCATGACGCAGCTCTTGCAGCCGATGCAGTTGTCCTCGTTAACACCGATGCGATGGTTCTTTGGATCAAAGAACAAGGCGCCCGTGGGGCAGGCCTTGGCGCACGGGGCATCCTCGCAGTGATGGCAAGCCACCGGTGCGGAGATCTCGTACGTACGCGTCACGCGCAAGCGCGGCGCGGCGATGTTGCCGGGAATATCGTGTGCCTCGATGCACGCCGCCATACAGGTTTGGCACCCAATGCAGCGTGAGGAATCGGCTACGACTCGTTTATTGCCCATGTTGTTCACTCCCTCCTGAATCCCATGCCAGAGAGACCCTGTCGACGTTGCCCCGGACCGCCCGTGGCCCGGCATCGGCGTATCGAGTGCATGCGGCGAAACAGGCACTTCGATAGAATTCCTCCAACGGTATACAGGTTAAATATACGCAGTTGCAGGTGGCAAACTTGAGCATAGGCCCTGCAATACGGGTGTATTGCAGGGGTTTTGGCAGGTTGGAACTATTCTCGGATAGCTATAAAGGTGAGTGTATTACATGCGTACGCCTCAGAGATTTTTACGCGCTCTCGTTTTGGATGTACTACGCTTGTATTCGTGTTTATGGTTATCAACTTGAGTGAAATAAAGTAATCGTTATAAGATGCTCAAGTATCGGCACATGCCGCATTTGACCGACTATATTGCACGCTCATTAAGGGGGCCAGTGATGTCATCGACTCAAAAAAGAGCCATCCTGCAGGTGCGCATTCGCGAGGAAGACAAGCAGCATGCCGAGCATCTCTACGACGCCATGGGCACATCGCTCGCCGAGGCTGTCCGTCTATTTGTCGCGCAGAGCATTTTGATGCGCAAGCTCCCCTTTCAGCCGGTCGCCGTGCATTCCAAGGACGGCACGGCCGCCTATGGATCGCTCAAAGCATATGGGGACCCCAATCGCCGCTCCGAAGAGCGCAATGCCTGGATTGAGTACCTTGCCACAGAAAGCGACGATTCGATTTTGGGTCCCGAGGAAGTAGATATCCATGAGTAGCACCATCATCGACGAGACCGTCATCCTGCGCTACCTGCTTGACGACGACGAGGTTCTGTCACCGCGCGCCGCCAAGGTCATCGCCACGCGCACCGCTCGCGTCTACCCCGAAATCATCACGCGCGTCGTGGTCACGCTGCGCGACGTCTATAAGGTTCCCCGCGTTGAGATTACTGCGGCCATGAAAAGGCTGCTCGATGACGTCATGGTCGACGAGCCCACCGTTGTCGCCCTTGCCGTCAAACTCTTTGGCAAGACCCATATGGACTTTACCGACTGCCTCCTCGCAGCCCGAACCGCCATCTACAACGATGATGTCGTGAGCTTTGGCAAGCCCATCATCCAAGGCATGATCGATTACCGCCGCAAGCGCCAAACCGCCGCCGACGCCCGCAGCCGAAGCACCGACTCCACCATCGACAAACTCCGCCACCAATCCCGCCACTAGCCGACAGGCAACGGCATCGCCCGCCCCTCAGCCCCATCCCCTCCTCAGTTGCGGTGAAATAGTTCCTGGATTTAAGCTTATTCGAGCTTTTCAGGAACTATTTCACCGCAACTTTCTGTAAGGGTGGTTTTTTGTGCCGCCGAGGGGCACTAATCAACCGTTTGCCGATCTGTTTGGCCCTGACTCATGACTCTGACCTGCCCCGTCAAGCTTTTGGTCAGTTTATGGCAAGGTCTGGCGAACCAAATATGGGATAGCGTAGTGTCATTCACTCCCCCTCGAGACCATGGGGTCGAAAATGAGTCATGATAAACGCTGCTCCAAACCGCAAATAGAGCTGTTCTTCCGGTTATTCGAGGCCCATCATGGCGGGCATCTGTTTGTAGCTACCAAAAAATGGGATGAACGCTGCGCCTACGCGCTCATGCAAAAAGAGATGATTATTCGACTCTACAACCATGTCTACGCTGATCCCGCGTATTGGAATGACCTCGGCGTCGAAGATCGCATCTTTCAATTGGCATCCGCTATTGCGGTCGTTGAACCGGATGCCGTGTTTTGTGGAGCAACGGCGGCACTGCTCTATGGCATCGGTTCTGCATATTCGCTTCTCAGCAAGGTACAAGTGCTGCTGCCGCGTTCCACCAGACGCGATATGTACGAATTCGTTGAATACCGACGCTGGCGGTCGGGCGACGTATGGCAGCTCGGCCCGTTTACGTTAACGGATCCATATCGCACGGTGGTCGACATCGCCCGAACGACCGCTTTTCGCTATGCGCTGGGTTATGTCGACGGGTTGGCTCGTGAGTACGGTGTCGAGCGTGAAGAGCTGCGAGCATATGCGCAGGCAAATTGCCGAGGGCTGCATGGCATCGCACGTGCTTTTGACGTTTTTGAGCATATGGACGGCAGATCAGACAATGGCGGCGAGTCCGAGGCGAGAGCAGCGATGATTCTCGCTGGGGTTGCTGCGCCTGAGCTTCAAGTTGAGATACCGCGACCGGGAAACGCTGGCTATTATCTAGCAGATTATGGCTGGCAGTTGCCAGACGGCTTATGGACGCTGGCAGAGCTGCATGGGCTGGGTAAGTTTGAAGACGAAGCTCAAAATGATCCAGAGCAAGCGGCGGCAAAAACCTATCGAGCTGCCCTCATGCGCGATGCGAACCTGCGTGCCATGGGCCACAACGTCATTCATTTCGAGCTCTCAGACACCTACGATGTCAAGGCGTTCGGCTCCATAATGCGCGGCTACGGTATACCAACCACAAAACCTTACATAGACTCCTGACCGGCTGTCCTCATCTTCTCGACAACAGAACCCATCATCGACCCAGCCCGCTCGGCCTCAATCAGTTGCGGTGAAATAGTTCCTGGATTAGCCGCAATAGCTGTTATCCAGGAACTATTTCACCGCAACTTAGGTGGGGATGTGGGGTCCCGGCATGTATATGAAAATGGCTCTGATCCCAAAAGGAATCAGAGCCATTTATCTATCCTATGGAGCGGGCGACGGGAAGTCCAAGGGTATGCTTCGCAAACCCTTGTTTCGCTGCGGGCCATTGGCCCTTGCGTGCTGCGCTGGAAAATGCTCACGCATTTTCACAGCTTCGCACCCTGCCGAGTTCGATTCCCGTCGCCCGGCACGCTAATGAAAACGGCTCTGACACCAAATGGAGCCAAAGCCGTTAAAACTATCTTATGGAGCGGGCGACGGGAATCGAACCCGCGTCATCAGCTTGGAAGGCTGGGGTTCTACCATTGAACTACGCCCGCAAGATATGGTCGGGACGACAGGATTTGAACCTGCGACATCCTGCTCCCAAAGCAGGCGCGCTACCAAACTGCGCCACGTCCCGAAGGTGTTGAGCAGCTAAGGTCTAAACCTTGCGTGTCCCAAAGCGAAGGAAATTATAGGGGAGACTCCCCGCCTGTGCAAGCGCAGAAACCCTAGCTCCTCGAATGTGC
>DBFBEA010000094.1:0-80101 GCA_048248475.1 Collinsella sp.
CCCATGGCGGCCGCCGTGGTGGGAAACGTGATGACAAGCGCCGGGCGCTTCTCCCTCATGGCAACTCCAACCAATACGCTACGGGCGCACGACGCGCACGGCCTGCTCCATCTTCTCCACGATCACGTACATGTTGGTGACCTCGCCCACCGCGAGCTGATCTTTAATGCCATAGTGGTCGAGGCAGGTACCGCAGGTAAGGATCTCGACACCCTGCTCCGCCAGGCCCTTCAGGTCATCGAGCACCGGCGAGCCCTCGACGGTGAGCTTGGCGCCGCCGTTGTAGAACAGCATGGTCGCGGGCAGTTCCTCCTGCTGCGTCACGGCAAAGATGAAGGCCTTCATGAGCTTGTGGCCCAGCTCGTCGTCGCCGCGACCCATGCAGTCGGTGTAGACGGAAATGACGAGCTTGCCCTTGCCGGCGCTGGCATCACAGAAGGAAGCGCCATCCTGCTCGGGATCGGCCACGGCAACGGTGCCAGAGGTCGCCACGGTCACGTGCCACTCGGCGTCCGAGATCTTCTCGACCGAGGCCGTGCAGCCTTTCTCCTGCGCCATCTTGGAAATGTTCTTGACGGCGGTCTCGTTGTCGACCGCGGTCACGACGGCGCCCTCGCCATTGAGCTGCTTGAGGGCCTTGAGCGTCTTGACGACGGGCAGCGGGCAGGCATCGCCCATGGCATTGACTTCAATCTTGGTAGACATAGCTTTTCCTTTCGAATAAATCGTTTTAGAACGGTACATAACTCAATAAACGTGTCGTTAACGGACAACGCGAACGGCAGGACCGCCCGGAACCGGCTCGCACACGCGACCAACGACGGCGGCGATACGTCCTTCGGCATGCAGACGGCGCGCAAGCTCATCCACATCGGCAGCAGGTGCCGCGATAAGCAGGCCACCCGAGGTCTGCGGATCGTACAGTGTATCCAACATACCCGGCTCCAGGCCCTCGTCGGCGGCCACGCGCGGGCCAAAGAAGTCCTGGTTGCGGTAGGCGCCGGCGGGGATAATGCCCAGACGCGCCATGTCGAGCACCTGGTCAAAGAGCGGTACCGCTCCCGACGTAAGCTCAATCTGCACACCCGAGCCCTCGGCCATCTCGCACGCATGCCCGATCAGGCCAAAGCCCGTAATGTCGGTACAGCCGTGAAGCTCGAGTCCCTCGGCCAGACGAATCGGCGCCTCGTTGAGGGTGCGCATCGAGTCAAACATGGCTGCGGCCTCGTCCTGCTCGATGAGCTCGCCCTTAATGGCCGTGGTGATAATACCCGAGCCGATCGCCTTGGTCAGCAGCAGAACATCGCCCACGCGCGCGCCGCTGTTGGCGAGCATGTGGTCGAGTGGCACAAAACCGCTCACGGACAGGCCGTACTTGGGCTCGTCGTCGTTGATGGTGTGGCCGCCCGCGATGGAGCAACCCGCCTCGACGCACTTGTCGGCTCCGCCCGCCAGAATCTGACCGGCAACCTCAACGCCCAGACAGCTTGGGATGCACAGCAAGTTCATGGCATGGCTCGGTCGCCCGCCCATGGCATAGATATCCGACAGCGAGTTGGCGGCGGCGATCTGGCCAAAGAGGAAGGGGTCGTCGACCATCGGCGGGAAGAAGTCGACGGACTGCACGAGGCCCAGGTTCTCCCCCACCTTGAAGACGCTCGCATCGTCAGCAGTATCGAACCCGATGAGCAGGCGCTCGTTGGGAACGTTGGGTAGCTCACCCAGGACCTGGGCAAGGGCTCCGGGAGCCAGCTTGGCGGCTCAACCCGAGGCGGCCGTCATCTGCGTCAGACGGATCTGATCGTTAGCCATCGATGCCTCCTTTCTGTTCGAGCAGGCGTTGAACGGTCTCTAGTATACGCTCCGAGCAGGCATCCCAAGAGATGCCTGAGGTGTCGAAGCACGGCGCAGGTGCGTCAAGCGCGTCCTGGATGGCTTGGGCGAGGTCGCGCTCGAAGCGCGGAAGGTCGCGGCTGTCCGGTGTATCGACATCAACCATGGTGGGCGGGGTAACCCACGCGACGGGTGCCCCAGGCAAGGCCGCCTCCATCCAAGGGCGCACGCCGGGAAGCTCGGTCATGACAACCTTGCAGCCGCAGGCTAGGGCCTCGATCGTGACAAGTGGAAGGCCCTCGAAAAACGAGGGCAGCACAAAGACCTCGCTCGTACGATACGTGCGGACGAGCTCCTCGCCGTCCACCCGCCCCGCAATCGTCACGGGAACGGTCGACGCTGCGGCTGCAGACTCGATCTGCTGGAACTCATCGTCGTGCGCATGCCCACCCACCAGCGTGAGAGAAAGATCCGGATGCGACCCGCGGTCCACCAGGCCCAGGGCCTCAAGGAGGCTGGCCACGCCCTTCTTGACGCAGACCTTGCCCACAAAGACCAGACTGTCGACGCGGCGCGGAACAGCGGCGTCGGGGCAGAACGTGTGATGGTCGTAGCCTGTGCCCACCACGCGCACGCGTGCCGGGTCGACCCCATAGGTCTCCACGATCTGCTGGGCCTGCTCCGCATGGAGCGAGAAGACGGCATCGAGCCCGCGCACAGCCGCAAGGACGCGTTCGCGCTCAAGGCCGTGCGAGCGCATCTGGCGGATATCGGTCGAATGGCAGACGGCACACACGGGGCGGTCGCGCACAAGCTCGCGCGCGAGGGCGCACACCAGATAGAGATGGTGGCAGAGCAGCACGTCGGGCTCAAACTCGGCCACTGCGCGCTCGATCGAGCGGCAAAACGCGTCTTCGAATGACGAGGTCATCTGAGACGTGAGATCGCGGTAGCGGGTGGACGGATAAGGCATGACATCGGACATACCGCAGATATGAAAGGGCAGCTCAGGGTTGTCGAAGTCGACGGTATAGACGGGTACGCCCGCCGGGATGTCGCCCTGCGTGTCGCCCGGGGCGGCGCCGCAGAGGACGGCGGGCTCGCACCCGGCTGCCAGCTGGGAGCGCACGAGCGCCGAAAGATACGTGCCGCTGCCCGTGCTGTCGGGCTTTTGGGCCGAGATGTTGAGGATGCGCATCGGCAGGGCCCCTTAAACCAGCGCCCGCGCGCGGACAGCAGCACCGATGGCACCGGCAAAGCGCGCCTGGGGCGAGGTGGTCACGGGTGCGCCCAAAAGCTCGCCCAGACGCTCCACCACATAGGCGTTCTCGCACAGGCCTCCCGTCAGGTAGTACGGGGCGCCCGCCGCCTGCCCGGCCATAGTGGCCACGCGCGACACGACGCTCTCGATCACGCCACGCGCAATGTTCTCGCGCGGCTCGCCGCGACCGATCAGGCTGATAACCTCGCTTTCGGCAAACACGGTGCACATGCTGCTGATCTTGGTAGGCTCGCCGGAACGCGCCAGGTCGGCCATCTGCTGCTGGGAAATGCCCAGGCGGTCGGCCATGATCTCCAAAAAGCGCCCCGTGCCGGCGGCGCACTTGTCGTTCATGGCAAACTTGGCCACGCGGCCACTTTTAAGCTGAATGACTTTGGTGTCCTGGCCGCCCACGTCAATCACCGTGCCGTGATCGCCAAACAGACGCACGGCACCGGCACCATGGCAGGTAATCTCGGTCACGACCTTGTGCGCATAGGGCACGGCGACACGGCCGTAGCCGGTCGCGACCACGCGAACATCGTCGCCCGTCACGTCATAACCCGCCGCTGCCAGTGCCTCTCGCAACCGCTCGGAAGCATCGACCGAGGAGAACCCGGTTGGCTGCACGCACGTCCACGCCACCGAACCATCCCCATCGACCACAGCGGCCTTAGCCGCCGTAGACCCGATATCGATCCCGATCCCTATCATGGCTCTCTCCCAATCTAAACATCAAAGGTAGCGGCGCGTTCAGGCGCCTTAGCTCTAGGTTTCTCAGGTGCCGGAGATTGCCCCGAAAGAGGAGCGCAGCGTACTTTGGGTACGCAAGCGACGGTTTGAGGGGCAAGATCCGGTGCCTGAGAAAGCTAGAGGGTTTCGATGAAGGCGGCGATGCGCGTCTCGATCTGACCCATGTCGCCGTTGCTGTAATCGGTCTCAATCTTCATGTACGGAATACCCGCGCCCTCGACGGCCTCCTGCATGCGCGCACTCTCCACGTTAAAGGTGTGGCACGCCTGGAGCACGCTCTCCACTACGCCATCGACGTGATATTTCTCGCACATGGCCAGCGTGTTCTGCATACGACCGTCGTTGGGCGTCATGACCGAGCAGTTGATGTCCAGGTAGCGGTCGGCGATGGCGCGCAGGATGTCGGGAGCCTCCGGGTCGATCATCATGGCCGCCGTGCGCTCGCCCGAGCAGTCGTCCATGCACACGACCACGCCGCCGTTGGACTCGATGGTGCGACCGATCTTGTTGATCACGCCGCCCACCGGGCAGCCGGTGATCAGAATGCGCTTGGCATCCGCCGAAACCGGGCGCTCGCCCGCGTCGTAGGCCTCGCGCAGCTTGGCAACCTTTTGCTCCAGCTGCTGTGTATAGGCCTCGATATCAAAGCTGAACGTACCGGCAAACATGGTGCTCATCAGGTCGACGCCGCTCATGGCCGCCGGCCGGTTGGCCTGCAGCGCAAACATGTCGAGCTGGGCCGCACGCAAGCGGTTGCGACGACGGACGGCAGCGCGCAGGTCGTCATCGGTGATCGTAATACCGTAGAAGTTCTCGAGTTCCTCCTTGAGCAGGCGGCACTCCTCGTACCAGCCTTCACGCTCGTAGGTGCGATCGCGACCCTGCGGAAGATGCAGAATGTGCGTGCGCTTGAGCTCGTTGAGTAGCTCGTACATCTTCTTTTTGCCGTCGCAGGTGGTCTCGCCGATGATCATGTCGCTAAAGTACGTAAACGGGCACTTTTGCGAATAGGCAAAACCGTACGTCGACTTGATGAGCGGACACAGATTTGCCGGCAGCACCTTCTCGGCCTCGGGAATCACCTCGTCGGATGTACCGCACAAGGCCACACTTGCGGCGCCCGCGGCATCGATGATCTCGAGCGGCGTATAGCTGCACAAAAAGCCGACCAGGCGATTGCCGGCCTGCTTGTAATCCTTGACGCGAATAAACGCCGCCTTGCGTTGCTCGTTGAACTCCTCAAACGTGCGCGGCAACGGCTGTTCCTCGATATCGGCCATAGTAGTTCCCCTCTCTTGCACCGATATACCGACAATTAAACAACGAACCCACACCATACCCAAAAGGAAGCATCCTCTAGGGAATGGCGTCGATAAGCTCCTGCGTATACGGATCGCTCGGATGCGCGATCACATCCTCGGCCGCGCCTTCCTCGACAAGACGACCGTGGTAGAGCACGCCAATCCGGTCGGACATATGCCGAACCACACGCATATCATGCGTGATAAACAGCAGCGCCACGCCCGTCGTGCGCTGCAGGTCGCGAAGCAAGTTGAGCACTTGGGCCTGAACGGACACGTCAAGCGCCGAGACCGGCTCGTCGCATACCACAAGGCGCGGCTCGCAAATAAGCGCCCGTGCCAGATTGAGTCGCTGACGCTGTCCCCCCGAAAGGTCATGCGGATAGCGGTCATAATGCTCTGCCAGAAGACCGACCGAGGCCAGGGCCGAGAGCGCGCGCCCATGGCGCTCATCCGCATCGCGCACGCCGGCGATAATCAGCGGCTCCTCCAAAATGCGGCCGACACGGTTGCGCGGGTCAAAAGCCGTAGAGCTATCCTGGAATACCAGCTGGATCTCGCGGCGAAACGGCTTGCGCTCGCGCACCGACATCGTGGCGAGGTCGTGCCCGCGATAGACAATCGAGCCGGAATCCGCACGTTCGAGACCACAGATCAGGCGTCCAGTCGTCGACTTGCCCGATCCGGATTCGCCAACCAGGCCATAGACCTCGCCCGGCGCGATCTCAAACGACAGATCGTCCACGGCGGTAAAGACCTGACGCTTAAAACCTGAGCCCGGCATGGGATACGTTTTAGTCAGATGTGAGACCCTAAGCAGGGCTTCGCTATCAACAGCCATGGCACTCCCCTTTCTCGACAAGCCAGCATTTAGACCGGTCGCACGCATTCACGGCAACCAGCGGAGGCTCCTGCGCGCGACAACGCTCGTCCGCCCGGGCGCAACGAGGCGCAAAGCGGCATCCACAGGGTATTGCCGTAAGCGGCGGCACTGTGCCCGGAATATCCGCCAGCGTGTCAACTCGCTCGCCTTCGAGCGGCGGAATGCTCGCGATGAGCCCCTGGGCATACGGGTGGCTCGGGCGCTCCATAAGGCCGCAGGCGTCGATCTCTTCTACGATTTGGCCCAGATACATGACGTGCACGCGCGAGCAGATGCTCGTGACGACACCCAAATCATGGCTGATAAAAAGCACCGCCATGCCCTCGGAACTGTTGAGGTCGCGCAGGAGATCCAAAATCTGTTTTTGAGTCGTCGTGTCGAGTGCCGTGGTGGGCTCATCGGCGATAAGCAGGCGCGGATGGCCGGCAAGCGCCATGGCGATCATCACGCGCTGGCGCATGCCGCCGCTAAAATCGCCCGGATACATGTCGAAGCGAGCCACGGCATCTCGAATTCCCACACGCTCCAACAGCGATAGAGCCTCGTTGCGGGCTTCGCGTCGGCTCACCTTACGGTGGGCCCGCACCGCCTCGATAACCTGCGCACCCACCGTCATGACGGGGTTGAGTGAGGACAACGGGTCCTGGAAGATCATGGCGATATCGCAGCCGCGCACCTCGCGCATGCGCTTGAGCGGGCGCGCGAGCAGGTCCTCCCCGTCAAAGAGAATCTGACCGGTATAGGCCATCTTCTGTTCATGCTCCAATAGGCGCATGACACTCTGGGCAAACACCGACTTACCGCAGCCGGACTCGCCGACAACACCAACGATCTCGCCGGCATCAATATGCAGGTTGAGTTTGTTGACGGCTTCCAGCGCGTTGCCATCGCGGCCCACAAACGAGATGCAGAGGTCGCGCACGTCCAAAAGATGTTCGCTCATGGGCTAGTCCTCCTTGGTCTTGGGGTCGAGGGCGTCGCGCAGGCCGTCGCCGGCAAGGTTCAGCGAAAGCACGCTCGCGATGATGGCCGCTGCCGGGAAGAAGATCATCCACCAGGCTTTGCGCATCACGTTCTTGCCTGCCTGCAGGATGTTTCCCCAGCTGGCGTCGGGTGCCTTGATACCCAGGCCCAGAAACGAGAGGGCGGCCTCCGAGAGCACGGCCTCGGCAAAGACAAAGGTCGCCTGCACCAGGAAGGGTGCCATAACGTTGGGCACGATATGCAGCCACACGATGCGCGCGGTCGAGGCGCCCTGCACGCGCAGGGCCTCCACAAAGGGCTCCTCCTTGACCACCATCGCACGCGAGCGCACGATGCGCGCCATGCTAGGCGTATAGACGATGGAGAGCGCGATGATAACGTTCCACGCGCTCGCCCCCATCATGGCCATGAGTGCGATGGCCAGCAGCACGCCCGGAATGGACATAAGGCCGTCGCAGATGCGCATGAGAATATGATCGAGCCTCTCGTTGTAGCACGCATAGGCGCCAATCACCAAGCCGAGCGCACTCGTCGCGAGCGTGACGGCAATGCCAACGCCAAGCGACACGCGCGCGCCCACGATGACGCGGGCAAGCAGGTCGCGGCCAAAGTCATCGCAGCCAAAGGGATGCGCGGGCGAAGGTGCCGAAAGTCGCAACGTCATCTCCTGCGCATTGGGATCAACCGTCCACACCAGCGGACCGACGAGCGCGATCAGCGCAATCGTCAGGAAAATGCAGCCGCCGACCACAAACCCCTTGTTGGCAAGAGCCTTCTTAAAGTTTGTCATCATGCATCGCCCCATTTGCGAGCGCGCGGGTCAAAAGCGCCGTAGGCAAGGTCGACGGCCAGATTGATCACCGAATTCAACAAGGCGATGACCAGCAGCACGCCCTGAATCACCGGGTAGTCGCGACGCTCGATAGAGCTCGTGACCAGCTGACCCAAACCGGGGATGTTAAAAATGGCCTCAGTCACCACGGCGCCCGTAATCAGGGCGCCAAAAGAATAGCCGACCGAGGTGAGAATCGGCAGCGCGGCGTTGCGCAGGGCATGGGCCAGCACCACGCGAACCTCGGAGACGCCCTTGGCACGCGCCGTCTTGACGCAGTCGAGCTGCATGGCCTCGATAACGCTCGAACGGGTCATGCGCATGAGCAGGGCCGCCTGCACGCATCCAAGCGATATGGCCGGCAACGCAAGATAGCGTAAATGGCTGAACCAGCCCTTCGATAGCGGCGCATAGCCGGCCACCGGGAACACACGCAACGTGACGGCAAACAGCCACATAAGCATGAGCGCCATCAAAAAGCCGGGTATCGCCACGCCCAAAAGAGCAACGACACGCAAGACCGCGTCGGTGCGCGACCCATGTTTGAGGGCAGCGACGACGCCGCAGGGCAGTGCAATCAACAGCGCGATGAGCTGTGCCAGAAGCGCGAGCGATAGCGTGGGGCCAAAGTGCTCGGCGATCGCCTGCGTGACGGGCTGGCGCATAAAATACGAATCGCCCAGGTCGCCGGTAAGCACGCCGCCCATCCACTCAACGTAGCGCTGCGGCAGCGGCTCGTTGAGTCCCAGGCTATCGTTGACGCGCTCGATCTGGTCGGCCGAAGCCTCCATGCCAAGCATCGAAGAAGCCGGGTCACCCGGTGTGAGATAGATAATCAAAAACACGACGACCGAGATGATGAGCATCACCGGAACCATCGCGCCTATACGTTTGAGCGTGTACTTCAACATGCGAGGCGTCTATTTCCCCTCTGAACGTGGACAGGGCGTGGCGGCCACAGGGGACCAGATCCCTCAAGCCGACACGCCATCTATTGCATTACTCCGGACGCTTGGCATTCCAAACGATGGCGCCGTCGAGCACCTCGACGTCCTCGACGTCTGCCTGGGTGCCCGTGATGGAAGCGTAGTGGCAAAGCGGCTCGATGACGGCGATCTCATAGAGGCGCTCCTGAGCCTCGGCCCACTTCTTGGCCGCGGCGTCGGTGTCCTTGGCGGTGCGGGTCTCGGCCACGAGCTTGAGCGCCTTCTCGTCGGACAGGCCATAGAAGGCCTTGGAGACCGAGAGGGACTGGGCCGGGATGGGCTTGTAGTTGGTGGAGGCCACAAAGAGGTCCCACTGCTCGGGCTTGCTGGAGCGGATGTCCATAAAGGTCGCGAACTCGTAGCTGTCGACCTCGGCGGTGAAGCCGGCCTTCTCGAGCTGCTCCTGCAGCGCGACGGTGGCGTTGTACATATCCTTGTAGTCGGGGGTGGTCAGCAGCTTGACCGTCTCACCGGCATAGGAGGTCTTGGCCAGAGCCTTCTTGGCGGCCTTGGCGTCGGCCTGGTTGAAGTACTTCTTGCCCGCGTCAGTCGCCCACTGAGTGTTCTCGGGGTTGCCAAGGTTGGGATCGATGTTGAAGAGCTCCTTCTCGCCATAGGCGGCAAGAGCGGCCGCCTCGCAGTCGATAGCCATGAGAGCGCACTTGCGGATCTCCTCGTCGGCGAAGACGCCCTCGTTCATGTTGAGGAAGGCGGTCAGAACGCCGGCATTATGGGTGTAGAGCTTGACGTCGTCGTTGCCGTCGAAGTCGTGGTAGTTCTCGGTGGGGATCTCGCCAGCGATATCGTACTCGCCGGTCTCAAACCCGCTCACGCGCGTGGAGGCCTCGGTCACGAACTGATAGTAGATGTCCTTGGTGGGCGCGGAGACCTTGCCGGTGTAGCCCGAAGCCTTGCCGTGAGCGGCGACATAGTCTTCGTAGCGGGTGAGATGGACGTACTGGTCCTGCTTCCACTCCACAAACTTGTAAGCACCGGTACCCACGTACTCGGTCACGCCGGTATCGTCCGCGGCCTCGATGACCTCGGAGGGGAAGATACCCGGATACTGGGAGTGGTTGCCCAGGATGATCAGAAAGTCGATGGCGGGCTCGGTCAGCGTGCAGGTGACCTCGTGGTCGCCCGAGGCGGCGAAGGTGGCGCCGGGCAGCAGGCTCGCGGCGCGGTCGTTGACGGTGAGCCAGCGGTTCATCGAAGCCACGACGTCCTCGGAGCCAAACTCCTTGCCGTTGTGGAAGGTAACGCCCTCGCGCAGCTTGATGGTGTAGGTCAGGCCGTCGTCGGAGACCTCATAGCCCTTGGCCAGCACGGGCTGGGGCTCGTAGTCGCTATCGAGGCCAAAGAGCGGCTCGACGACGTTGCAGATGATGTCCATGGTCACAAGCGACGACGTGGTGTGCGGATCGAGACCGTCCGGGCTCGCCGGTAACGCGATCTGCAGCTCGTCGCGATACTCCACATCCTGGCCGGAGGCAGCGGCGCTACCGCTCTCGGCGCCCGAACCGCCGCAGCCGGTGAGGCCGAGGCCCGCCATGACGCACAGGGCAGCGGAGCCGGTCAGAAAACCGCGACGGGAGACGCCCGCCTTGAAAAGGTCGTTGTTCATTGAGTTCCTTTCGTGTCTGAACAAACAGATAGAATCTGCCGGGACGGCGGAAATCCCCGCCCCGGCAGCCATGCGAAGCCGATCGGCGCCCTGCGGTGCATCCGGACACCAACCGGCATGGCAACGGAGAAATCCCTATCGCGTGGATAGGAACACCCGGCGGCACAGCTTAGCGCAGGTGCGGCTAAATCGTCTCGAGGAAAGCCTCGATGCGGGTCTGGAGCTGACCGGCGTCCTCGCCGGCGTAGTCGGTCGTGATGTGCATAAACGGAATGCCGGCCTCCTCGGCGGCCTTCTCCACGGCAAACGACTCCATCTCGTAGAGCGTGCAGAACTGCAGGGCCACGTCGACGATGCCGTCGGCATGCAGGTCCTTGGCCATCTGGACAATGTCCTTCATACGCTGGTCGTTGGGCGTAAAGACGGCGCAGTTGATCTTAAAGTAGCGCTCGGCGATGGCGTCGAGCATCTCGTCGACCGTCTCGCCGGACTCGTCGACCAGGTCCTTGTAGTAGCGCGAACCCGTGCAGGACTCCTCGCCCACCACGACGCCGCCGGCCTTCTCGATGAGGTTGAACAGCTTCCAGTTGGGCACGGCCATGGGCGTACCGGTGTACAGGATGCGCTTGGTCCCCTTGGGCGCCACGCCTTCGCCGGCCTCGACACGCTGCTCGCACTCAGCCGCCATATCGTTAATGGCTCCGGTCAGACGCGGTGTGTCGTCCATAAAGGCGGCCTGAACGGTCAGCAGGCTATCGAGACCGCTGATGGGCGCCGGATCGGCAGCGCGCGTGGCAGCCAGACGCTGCAGGGCGCGACGCTTCTCGTTGACGGCGTGGATGGCAGCCTTCAGGCGCTCGGGCGTAATCTTGACGCCGCACTCGTCCTCGATCTTGGCCGCGAGCTTCTTGACCTCGTTCTTCCAGGTCACGAGCGTCGACTCGTCGTGTACGTTGGGAATATCCATGACGTACATGTTCTTTTGCGTGGCAAAGAACTCGTAGGCCTTCTTCTTGCCATCGCAGGTGTTCTCGCCCACCACCAGGTCGCTCGACTCGATGTAGGGGCAGACCTCGCCCAGCTTAAAGCCGGCAAAGCTCTTAATGAGCGGGCAGGTGTTACGCGGCAGATGCTCCTCGACCTTGTCCGTTGCACAATCAGCGCCAGAGCACAGGCCAACGGGAATGCCGTCACAGGCAAGTACGATCTCCTCGGGCACGTAGACGCAGAAGCTGCCCACGATCTTGGTGGCCTCGCCGGCCTCCTTCTTGTCGAGCATCTCCTTAATACGGCCGCTGTGGATGTTGGTGGCGACAAAATCCAGGTAGGACGTGGACTTGGGGCGATTGTTCTGCGTCAGGAACATATCGCCGTACATCTGGCCCACGGCGCCCAGCAGCATGTCGTGGTCGGCAAGATTCATGCCGAGGCTCTCCCACATCGGATGGAAATCAAATTCTTCAGCCATGACGGTTCCCCTCTCGAACCAAAAATGAATAGCTACGGTA
The DNA here is from genome assembly GCA_048248475.1 of Collinsella sp. Lineage (GTDB taxonomy): Bacteria > Actinomycetota > Coriobacteriia > Coriobacteriales > Coriobacteriaceae > Collinsella. Next base: position 11,966 of record DBFBEA010000094.1, read on the forward strand.
TTGCTGCACGGTGGGTGGCGAAAACCCAGCCGCGCCTAAACCCGGAATTTTGGGGAACCTGCTTTGCAGCTGATTATTTAGTTGTGCGTCGTCTCTCCCGGAGCCGTGAACATACCTGCTCATATGCGGCTCCGAGCCATATATAGGGCGCGCGCCGCAATACGACGCGAATATGTCATCTGCAGCACCGGCGCACCCTCCTTTTCTCGTCGAAGGTAACTATATCAACGGTTGTCGTCCAGACGAACACCGCCGACACGTGTACGACAGCTTCGGGATGCGAGCATCTCGCTGTCTGATAAATAGTTATCAGATTGATAAGATTTTGTCATCCCCGATTCGGCGAATGGCAACCCGCTAAGGAGCCGGACGGCCAAAAAGCCGATTCCCGGCCGTACCCGCACGCCGCGCTATCGGCAAACGAGATGAATCCTGCTGGCATCAAAATGCATGCGCAGGGTCTCACCCGCCTGTGGCAGCTCTTCCACGGGTACACTCACCTTATTCACCTTCCACTGCAAGCGCGTCGGCGCATCAACACGCGGCACGTCCAACAGCACCAGGCGCTCAAAGCGAGAATCGCTCACGCGAGCCACATGCAAGTCGTAACTGTTGCGACCCCGCTCTGCGCGATTGTCAACATGGAAGTAGCTTGCGCGAATGCCCAGGTACGCCACGTCATCGGGAACCTCGCGACCTACGTTAAAGGTCATGCCCCAGTCGAGGGCCTCAACTTCTTCGTCGCCGATCTTGCGCGCCCGGCTTGTGTTCTTGCAGCCCGTCAGGCGCAGTGCCGCCAGCGTCTGCGGACGGCGGACCACGTCCTCGACGGAGCCGATCTCCTCCACATGCCCGTCGTGCATCACGCAGATGCGCTGGCACAGGCGGCACGCTTCGTCGATGTCGTGGCTCACGTAGAGCACGGTGCGGTTGCATACATCGAACAGGTCGAGCATGTTCTGTTCGAGGGCACTCTTAAGATAGGAATCGAGCGCGCTCATGGGCTCGTCGAACATAAAAATGCCCGGATGCGCCGCCACCATACGGGCAAGCGCCACGCGTTGCTGCTGCCCGCCCGAGAGGCGCGCGGGGTAGCGGTCGGCAAAATCGGCCAGGCCGAAAATGCCCAGATAGCGCTCCGCCAACCTTTTGCGCGCCGCGGCGTCTCCCGCGCCCTTTACACCGGCGCATACGTTATCGGCCACCGTCATGTTGGGAAACAGCTGATAGTTTTGGAACAACAGGGCGCATTTTCGCTCCTGGGGCGACAGGTTGATGCCCGCCGCCGAGTCAAAAAAGGTCACGCCGTTGACGACGATTTTGCCCTCGTCGGGCGTCTCCACACCGGCAATGCAGCGCAGCGTGCAACTCTTGCCGCAACCCGAGGCACCCAGCAGCGCCACGCGCTCCTCGCCGGCCTCAAGCTGCATGTCAAGCACAAACCCGAGATAACGTTTCTTAATATCCAAAACGAGCGACATAGCCTATCGACCTCCCTGCGGCACTGTATCATCGCGCATGAGCTCAGCCAATGCCTCGCGATCGATACGCAGAGCATCGCCGCCCGCCGGATCGAGCGAATCGCCCTGACCGGCGAGCTCTTTGGCCTGCTTGCGCTCCGCACGGGAAAGACCACGCTCGCGGTACTTTTGCGAATGTGCCGTGTACATGTTGATGAATAGGATGACCAGGAAGCTGAACGCAATTACGACCACGACCCAAAAGAGGGCCACCGACGTGTTGCCGCCCATCCACTCAAAGTAGATGGCGATGGGAATGGTCTGCGTAATGCCGGCGTAGTTGCCCGCAAAGAACAGGGTGCAGCCAAACTCGCCCATGGCGCGGGCAAAGGCGAGCACCGTGCCGGCGGCAATCGAGGGCCAGCCGAGCGGCATCATAAGCTTGGTAAAGATTCGACGCTCGGACCAGCCCAGGGTTCGCGCGGCATCGAGCATCTGCGTGTCGAGGCTCTCGAAGGCGCCGAGCGCCGTACGATAGACGAGCGGGAACGACACCACCACGGCAGAGATCACCGCCGCGGGCCACGTAAAGACAATCGAGATGCCGTGCGCAATGAGCCACTGGCCCACCCCGGTCGAGCGGCCAAACAGCATGAGGAGCAGAAAGCCGCAGACCGTGGGCGGCAGCACCATAGGAATCGTAAAGACCGAATCGAGCAAACCCTTCACGCGGCTCGAGGTACCCATAGTCTTCCACGCGGCGAACAGGCCCAGTGCAAAGGAGATCAGCAGGGCAAGGCCACTCGTTTTAATGGACACCCAAAACGGTCGGTAGTCGATGCCGCCCAATAAGGAGGCCAGAGAGATCAAGGGCCCCCGCTCATCCCGCAACACGACAGACGAAGCTTCTACCATGTGAGCGCTATCAAGCCAACGCGCGCCGCCCTTGGCATCACCCGAGGCGGATGCAATCACCACATAGCGGTCCCCATCCGCACCGCGCTCGTCAAAGCCATAGGTATACCCGCCGGCATCAAACGTTGTTTCCGCCGTGACATACCAAGGAAGATCCACGTCCCCTAGTTGCGCACCCCCCATGCGGTTTGCGCTGTCGAGCTTACAGACGAGGGCCTTGAGCCCCGATACGCACTCGTTGTCCTGCGGATCGAATCCATACTTCTCGACCGCCTTGGGCGATATCCACACAACAACGCGATCGGCAGCAGGCGCCACCACAAGGTCCACGTCCTCGTCAACGGGAAACCGGTAGCCCTCAGGCTGGCCCTCCATGGCACGAGCGGTCCCCTTGGCCAGCCGCTCAAAACCCTCGATCCCATAGGAAAGCCCATGAGCGGTCGCAGCAACCTGGGCCCCGTCCTCAGCGTCCCCAGCAAACGCAAATCCCGGCACCCAGCAAAGCGCGAAGGTCAAAGCACAGGCGACAAGCATGCGGAATCTATTAAGCACGAAAAGCTCCAAGCGAATACAAGGACGGAGAGAAACACAAAACGATGGAATTATCGCGCCAAGCCGCACTACGCGGAAAGCTCAAAGCCGTACTTGGCCCAAATCTTCTGAGCCTTCTTGTTGGTCAGGCAAAAGTCGATAAACGCCTTGGCCTCGTCGGCGTGCTCGGAGCTCTCGGCAACGGCACCCGGATACACGATGGGCTTGTGCGAATCCTCGGGACACACGAAGGCCTCCTCGATGCCGTCGTAGCGGAAGATATCGGAGCTGTAGACAAAGCCTGCCACGCAGTCGCCCGTGGACACATAGGCGGCGGCGGTACCAACTTTGTCGGCCAGGGCCACCTTGTCTGCGATCTCGGGAGCATACTCGCCATCGTCGCCCTCGGTACCGGTGTAGAGGCCCACGGAGGCCAGGGCCTGGTTGGCGTACTTGCCAGCGGGAACGGTCTTGGCGTCGCCGATGGCGATCTTGCCGTCCAGATTCGCGACGTCGGCGATGGCCTCGACCTTGGTGTCGGAGCCCTCGGCGCGAATGATCACGAGGTCGTTGACGAACATATCCTCACGGGTGTCGGTACCGACGAGCTTGGCGGTCTCGGCATCATCCATGGTGCCCTTGGAAGCGGTGATGAGCACGTCGACCGTGGCGCCGGCACGCATCTGCTCGACAAGGTCGCCGGACGCTTTGAACTGCGTGTCGGCGAAGGTGGTGCCGGTCTGGTCGGTGTAGAGCTCCTGGACCTCGGGAAGGGCCTTCTCGAGGGAGTTAGCGGCAAAGACCTGCAGCTCGACGGTTTCCTTCTTGGAAGAGGCCTTGGCGGAGCCGGCATCGGATCCGGCCGGCTCGGACGTCTTGCTGCCCGAGCAGCCAGCAAGACCAAGGCCGGCAGCGGCGACAGCAGAAAGCGAGACAAAACCGCGGCGAGAAACCAAATCGAACATATTCAACCCTTTCGGACCTTATGCCCGGGCACCCCACCGCGGGCTTTAATCTGCAATCAGATTATACTTCTGCGCGAATAATGATAGTGAGAAATTATTCTCGCCAGAGAATATAGTTTCGAGTTAGCGTACACCTCGGCGTCGCTTCGGCGGAAAACAAAGGCGGAGCAGCCCGTAAGGTCGCTCCGCCGCAGGTAGTGCGCTTATTTGGCGTGTCCGCCGCCCGCCGTCATCTGGGCCGCATGTTCCAGCTGGTCCGCTATGGCCTCCCAGCTTTCGCGGGCGGCCTTCGTGGAACCGGGAAAGTTTACGACAAGTGTATGACCTCGTTGCATGCAAATAGCGCGCGAGAGCATGGCGCGGCGCGTCTTGGTCATGGAGTATGCGCGAATCGCCTCTGCAATACCCGGCACATCGCGGTCGCAGACGGCACGCGTCGCCTCGGGCGTCACATCGCGCATCGAAAGCCCCGTACCGCCGCAGGTGAGCACGACGTTGGCGTGGCACTCATCGGCGGCTTCCACAACGGCATCACCAATCTCGCTGACGTCGTCGCGCACGACCACATGTGAGGCGACCGTCCAGCCCTGTGCCTCGATAAGCTCCTCGAGCGCGGCTCCAGCCTCGTCCTGGGCAAGGTCGCGCGTGTCCGAGCACGTCACGATCGAAATCTTCAACTCCATAGCGATCCTCCTATAGCACCGTTCCCTCGGGCAGGTCGACACGCACGACATCCACGACGTCGCCCGCCTTGAGCTCGCACGGTCCTTCGTCAATACGCAGCAGGCAGTTGGCCCGCTGCATCGTGCCAAGCAGCGCCGAATTCTGCGTCTTGGCCTCGGTCACCAACAGCTCACCGGTCTCTGGGTCGCGCAAAACCGTGGCGCGATCGAAGAAGCGTCGGTCCTGGCGCTTTTTCACACCGTGGGTAAGAGCCGCTCGCTGCACGGGACGCGCCCCCTCGGCAAAACCACGCATCTTGCGAATCGCCGGGCGGGCGAGCATCTCAAAGCCCACATACGCCGCCGCGGGATTGCCCGAAAGCCCCAGATACGGCTTACCCCCGAGCAAGCCAAACGTGATGGCCTTGCCCGGACGCATCGAGATGCGATCGAACAGCACCTCGCCCTCGCGCTGGACCAGCGCCGTCACGTAGTCGTAATCGCCCGCCGAGGCGCCACCGCTCGTAATGACAAAATCGCACTCCTGCATGGCACGATGCACCAGCTCGGCAATCGCCTGCTCATCATCGGGCGCAATGCCGTAGAACACGGGCTCGGCGCCGGCATCGAGTGCTTCGGCCATCAACGCCGACGAGTTGGAGTCGCGAATCTGCCCGCGCGCCGGCACGTTGCTTGGTGCGACCAGTTCCGTGCCCAGCGAGATGATGCCCACACGCGGGGCAGCGTGCACCTTCACGCTCGCGTATCCGGCGCTTGCCAGCAAACCCGCGCCCGCCGGAGCCACGACCTCGCCGGCGTGCATCACAACATCGCCGGCATGGGCCTCCTCGGCAGCAGAGCGAACGTTCTCCCCCACCTTTGCCGGCGCCGAGAACCTCACACGCGAGCCCTCGTTGCCGTCGCCATCGAGCACCTCGACGATCTCGTATTTCACTACGGCATCGGCACCTTCGGGTACCGGCGCGCCCGTCATAATGCGAACCGCCTCTCCCGCGCCGACCACGCCCTCAAAGACATGGCCCGCCGCCTCGTGTCCGATAACGTCGAGCGTCACCGGTGCCTCGTCAGATGCCTGCGCCAAGTCCGCCGCGCGCACGGCATACCCGTCCATGGCGCTGTTAGCAAACGGCGAAATGTCGATATCGGCCACAGCATCCTCGGCCAAGGGAAAACCAGCCGCCTGCCACACGGGAATCTCTACGAGATTGGTCGGAGCAACGTGCGACAGAACAATCGACTGCGCGTCCTCCAGCGGAATGAGTTTCTCTGCCATATGCACCTCTTAATGCCACGGCGCACAACAGGAGCGCCGATTCTTTATGCTTGTCTCAGTATAATCCCCCGACGCGCGACCGCGATTTGGCCTGTACCCGCAAATACACCTGTCGGCCGCAAGCCGCGAAACAGAATGGAAACCAACCCACCGGCTCGTCGCGCTTGCCGCGTTTTATAATGCTTGCGTTGCAACCTAAAAGAGGAATATATGGCTCATAACAACAAACCCGAAAGCGCAAACGAAGCGCAGGATCATTCCCAGCCGCTCGACGATGGCGGCTTTTTCTCCCTTAGCGACGTCATCATGGCCGGCAGGCGTCAACTCACCCGCTCCGAGCAGCTCTTGGCCGCCGACACACGCCGCAACGCCCGCAACCTGTTTGCAAGCGCCAAACTGCTCGCGCTCGTCGTCATCGTCTCGCTCGCCATGGGTGTTGCCGCTTGGGCATTTTTGGCCTCGCTGAATATCGCGACCGATTATCGCGAGCACCACGTGTGGATTTACGCGTTGCTTCCCGTTGTGGGCGTTGCCACCGCATGGGTGTACAAAAACCACGGCCTTGCCGCCAAACGAGGTAACAACCTGGTCATCGACTCCGCCCTGGGCACACGCCTTATCCATATGCGCATGGCCGTCCTCACCTTCGTCTGCTCCACGCTCACGCACCTCACCGGCGGATCGGCCGGTCGCGAGGGGGCTGCGGTGCAGATTGGCGGCACTATCGCCAGTAACATCTCGAGCCTCGCCCACCTCAAAAAGCATGACCACCACGACCTCATGCTCGCCGGCATCTCGTCGGCCTTTGGCGCCGTATTCGGTTCGCCCCTTGCCGGCGCGTTCTTTGGCATGGAGATGTGCTTTATCGGCAAGATCGACTACACCGCAGGTATCTACTGCCTGGTCGCCTCGTTTACCGGCTACTTTACATCACTCGCCCTGGGTACCGAGTACGAAGCGAATGTCATCGCCAGCGTTCCCGCTATGACGCCCTCAACGGTCGTCATCGTTGTTATCAGCGCCATTATCTTCGGTCTGACGGCACGCCTCTTTGCCTGGTCGGTTCGAACCGTCAAAAACCTGTACGGCCGCTTTATCACCAACTACCTTGCTCGCGCACTCGTGGGCGCGCTCGTGGTGCTCGCGGCATACGCGATGCTCGACGCCTGGAAGTATGCCGGCCTTGCCACCTGGCTCTCGGGCGTCGGGTTCGCCGGTACCACGACCCTTGCTGACGCAGCCATCAAGCTCGTGGTGACGGCGCTCACCCTGGGCGCGGGCTTCCAAGGCGGCGAGGTCACACCCCTGTTTGGCATCGGTGCAGCGCTCGGCGGCTGGATCGGTTGCCTCGTCGGAATCGACCCCAGCTTTCTGGCGGCGCTGGGCATGCTCGGTGTGTTCTGCGCCGGACTTAACGTGCCCATCACCACCTGCATGATGGCCATCGACCTGTTCCACGGCACGGCCGCCGGGTTCTTTGTCATCGTGGCCTTTATCAGCTACCTAACCGGCGGACACCGCGGCGTGTACCCCGCCCAGCGTATCATCTCACCCAAGCGCCGTTCGCTTATTGTGGATGAGGGCGGTACAGTAGCGGATGCTATCGAGCGCCACAACGACCTGATAGAGTAGACGTTAGTATTCGCTGTGCAGCCACAATCGGGGGCAATTCGACCTGAGCGCGACCGCACCGTCACGTCATACGCCAGGAGTCGCCCCATGCACGCAACTGATTTTGGTCGCACGCTCATCATCGCCAACCCTGCCGCCCAGTCGGGTGCGGCGCGCGAGGTCGCTGAGCGCCTGCAGCGCTTTTTGGACATGACCGCGCGCTCATCCCAGTTTGACCTGGTGCTGACCGAGCGCATGGGACATGCCAAGGAACTTGCCGCACGGGCCCAGGGCTACCGCACGGTTATCGCACTCGGCGGCGACGGCGTGATCCACGAGGTCATCAATGGCTTGATGGCGAAAGAAGAGGCGGTCCGTCCCGCCCTTGCCGTCCTACCCGTAGGCTCCGGCAACGATTTTGCCCAAACGCTCGGTATCGACGATTTCTCCGGCAAGGATTTTGGCGCGCTGCTCACCTGCGAGCTACAGCACCAGGATATCGGACGCATTCGCTCATGGAACCCCGCAAACGGCAGCGGCGAGGCGACCGTTGAGTACTACGACCAAACGCTTTCGGTCGGCATCGATGCCGCCATCGGCCTGGGCACCACCGAGCTGCGAAAAAAGACCGGCTTGACGGGCGCTCCGCTCTACACCCTCTCGGGACTTGAGCAGTTTGGTCTGCGCTACCGCAACTACCCCATGACCATTAGCTTTGATGGCGCGCCAGCCGAGCGCGTGCGCGCGATTATCATGGCGATTCAGCTGGGCCCCACCTATGGTTCGGGCTATCGCATCTGTCCCGACGCCAACCCGTGCGACGGCATCCTCGACGTTTGCTACGCCTGCGGCCCCGTCCCCCGTGCGGTCGCCCTGCCTATGTTCCTTTCGGCAAAGGACGGCCACCATACCAAGCTGCCGCCGGTTCGCATGCGTCGTTGCCGTCATGCCGAGCTCACGTTCGAGGAGCCCGACTACCCCATTCAGGCCGACGGCGAGCCCATCGTCGCCTCACGCATCGAGGTGGACATCCTCCCCGCCGTCCTCGAGGTCTGGCACCCAACCCGCTAACCCCACCTAAGTTGCGGTGAAATAGGGACTGTTTATGCATCTAAAGCCGCAAAACAATCCCTATTTCACCGCAACATATTGAGAAGATCATTCCTCCCCGCCCGGCTTGCGACGGTTGGCCTTTTTAATCGCGTTGAAGTGCTTGTCATTGAGCCTGCGCTGGCGCGATCGCTGTGGCACCTTGGTCTTAACGCGACGCCGCGGCGGACGGCCACGACGCTCAAGCTCTGCCCTCAGCTTACGCAGACAGCAGCTGCGATTCTGAAACTGACTACGGCTCTCGCGCGCCGTCACGACAATCCCCGTGGGCCCATGCTTCATGCGTACCGCCGAGTCCGTCGTGTTCACGCCCTGTCCGCCCGGACCCGTCGCGCGAAACACCTGCACCTCGCAATCGCGTGCCAACTCCTCGACCGACATCTCTGCATAGCGCGCATACTCGCGCCATCCCATCTTGTTCTCGTCCATATCAACACCTCCCCTCATACAAAAAATGTGACAAAGGGACAGTCCCTTTGTCACATCGCATACCAATCGCTTGTGTTGCGCGCCTAGGCGAAGGTGATCTCACCGTTCTCGCAGTCCATTTCGGCGATACGGGCCAGGCTCTCAACGCGGAAGCCGCGCTCGCGGAGCTTATCGCCACCGCCCTGGAAGCCCTTCTCAACCGCAATGCCGATGCCGGCAACCTCGGCGCCCGCAGCCTCGCAGATCTTAATAAGGCCCTCGAGCGCGCAACCGTTGGCCAAAAAGTCGTCGATAATCAGGACCTTATCACCCTCGGACAGGAAGCGCTTGCCAACGATAACCGGGTACTCCTTCTGCTTGGTAAAGGAATAGATGGTCGTGGCATACTGCTCGCCGTCGAGGTTGATGGACTGCGCCTTCTTGGCAAAGACCACCGGCACGCCGCCAAAATGCTGAGCCGCGATGCAAGCCATGCCAATGCCCGAAGCCTCAATCGTCAGGATCTTGTTGATCTCGACACCCTCGAACAGTCGGGCCCACTCGGCGCCCATGTGGTCGAACAGCTCAACGTCGCATTGGTGGTTGAGGAAGGCATCAACCTTAAGGACGTTACCGGCCTTTACGATGCCGTCATGGCGAATACGATCCTCAAGCTCCTGCATGGCGCAACCCCTTCTCGCGGCAACGATACCGCGCAATTAATAAACGTTGTTCGATAGTCTACCACGGACCGACCCCCGCCCGTCCCACAAGCCGCATCGCACCACAAACCAGTCTTTTTGGGACGGCGCGAATCGTGGCAGACAGCCTCCCAACACGCTAATGGCGGGCGCGCATCTTCACCAAACGCACCATGGCAAGCGCAAAGCCCACAGCGGCCACAGCCATCAACACATAGAACACCGAACGGAAACCAAACAGGAACACATCCGGACGTCCTGCAACAAAACTGGTCACGGCCTCGCCCATCGCCACGCTCATCTGTCCATACAGGATATTCGACGCCACCGTAATGCCGAGTGCCATACCCGCATAACGCGCCAGGCTACCCAGACTACCCGCAAAGCCAAGTGCCTCGCGCGGAGCCGAGCCCATGTACAGCGAGTTGTTGGGGCTCTGGAAAATCGACGTACCGCACGACATAAATGCGACGCAGCACACGATCACAGGGATAGAAGAGTGCTCGTCGAGCGTGCTTACTGCAAAGAGACCGCACACATACACGCCCAGGCCGACCGCCGTGGGACCCTCGCAGCCAACACGGTCCGAAACCGTTCCCGAAAGCGGGCCGATAAAGGCATTCACCATTGGCAGCGCCAAAAAGAGCAATCCGGAAATGTCAGAACCAAAGCCGTGGGCGTCCTGAAAATAGAACGGCAGAATAAACTCGGATGCGCCAATGCCAACGAACACGATGAGCATGCAGGCAAGGTTGATGGTGAAGGCCGAATTTGCAAAGCAGCGACGAGCGGCCTCGGCAAGGGGCATGGGACGTTCGCCGGCCTCTGGCCTAACATGCGGCAGCGTGTAGAGCCCCACGATAAACGAGATCACGCCAATGGGCAGGTTGATGAGGAAGATGCTCTCCCAGGGAAAGCTTGCCACCAGCATGCCGCCGAGCACGGGGCCACACATCATGCCGAGGGCCACAAAGGTCGCGAGAATACCCATGGCACGGCCTCGTTCGCGCGCCGGAAACGACTCGGTGATGATACCCATGTTGTTAGCCATGGCCGCCGCGCAACCGATGCCCTGAACAATGCGTGCCAGGATAAGAACCTCAAGCGAGGCCGAAAGGCCGCACAGCAGCGAACCGACCGAAAAGACGATGACGCCCAACTGGAACACATTCACCTTGCCGCGCACGTCGCCCAGACGGCCAAACGGCAACATAGCCACGCAAGTCGCAAGCAGATACACCGAACTTACCAGCTGAATGCGATCGAGGCCCACGCCCAGCTCCTTTTGCATCACGGGCAACGCCACGGTCACGACGGTCGAATCCAGACACGACATAAACGTCATGATGAGCACGGTAAACAGAATCGCCCATTTGTTCTTGCCATGGGTGTCGCCCTCAAGGGCAATGTGCTCGCGGCGCAGCTGCTCTGCGGTTTTCTCCATATCCATCCTTTCGAGTGGCGCAAGGCAAAAACGGGGCCCCAATCGCCAGCAAACAGCCGCGATTGGGGTCCCGCCTACGGAATCGGAACGAAAGGTCGCCGAAGCTTTCTGCCAGCATCGGCGCCTTATGCGAACGCTAGCCTAGCACTGCTCGAGTGCCTGCTCAAGGTCGGCAATCAAGTCGGCCGTGTCCTCGAGGCCGCACGACAGGCGTACCATATCGGCGGAGATGCCACAGGCGATGAGCTCCTCATCGTTCATCTGGCGGTGCGTGGCATTAGCGGGATGCAGGCAGCAAGTGCGGGCGTCGGCCACATGCGTGGCGATCTGGGCGAGCTTAAGGCTCTTCATAAAGGTCTCAGCCGCCGCGCGACCACCGTTAAAGCCAAAGCTCACAACGCCGCAGGTACCGTTGGGCATGTACTTCTGAGCGATGTCATAGTACTTATCGCCCTCTAGGCCCGGATAGCTCACGAAGCGTACCTTGGGATGACTCTGCAGGAACTTGGCAACGGCCAGGCCGTTCTCACAATGACGCGGCATGCGCACATGCAGGCTCTCGAGCGAGCTGTTCAGGAAGAAGGCCGCCTGCGGGTTCTGCATGGGGCCGAGGTCGCGCATGAGCTGCGCGGTGGCCTTGGTAATGAAGGCGCCCTCGCGACCGAACTTCTTGGCATACGTCACGCCGTGGTAGCTCTCGTCGGGCGTGGTGAGACACGGGAACTTATCCGCATGGGCCATCCAGTCAAACTGGCCGTGGTCAACGATCACGCCGCCCAGGTAGGCAGCATGTCCATCCATGTACTTGGTGGTGGAGTGCGTAACGATGTCGGCGCCCCACTCAAAGGGACGGCACATCACGGGCGTCGGGAAGGTGTTGTCGACCATCAGCGGCACGCCGTGGTCGTGCGCGGCCTTGGCAAAGCGCTCAATATCGAGCACGGCGAGGGCGGGATTGGCGATCGTCTCGCCAAAGACGAGCTTGGTATTGGGCTCAAAGGCTGCCTCGAGCTCCTCATCAGTGCAGTCGGGGGCGACGAACGTGCAGGTCACGCCCATGCGGCCCATGGTGTGGGCGAGCAGGTTATACGTACCGCCGTAAATGGCAGAACTCGCGACCACATGATCGCCGGCACCGGCCACGTTAAAGATCGCGAGGAAATTCGCAGCCATGCCCGAGCTCGTGAGCATCGCGGCAGTGCCTCCCTCCATCTCGCAGATCTTGGCGGCAACCAGATCGCACGTGGGGTTCTGCAAACGGCTGTAGAAGTAGCCCGACTCCTCCAGGTCAAACAGCTTGCCCATATGCTCCGACGTGTCGTACTTCCACGTGGTGGACTGGTAGATGGGCACCTGGCGCGGCTCGGCATCTCCCGGGTGATAGCCGCCCTGAACACATGTAGTACCGATGGTCTGCTCGCTCATATCTAGCTCCCTTGCCTGGGTTTTAGTTTTATTCGGTTCACGATACCGCTACCCTGCACCCCTCTCAACCCATCCCCAAGGTAGGTTATGGGACAAATTGATCAGGGGTATTTATCTCAAGCCTTGGGCATTTGCTCGATAGATAAAAACGAGGCATACATGAAGCTCTCGATGATTACATGCCCCGTCACGGGTACCATAGGCGGGTACACCGTGACCAAGGAGACAACGATGAAGCAAATCGATACGGCCCAGCTCGACATCACCGCCTGTCAGGCTCAAGCTGCCGAATATCACGCCCGTGGCTTTAACTGCGCCCAGGCCGTCGCCTGCACGCTCGCGCCCGCCGTCGGGCTCGACCCCCAGGTCGCCTTTACCCTCACCGAGGGCTTTGGCGCCGGCATGGGCGGCATGACCGAAACCTGCGGCGCCATCTCGGGCGCCGTGGCCATCATGGGCTTTGTAATGAGCGACGGCATGGAAAACCCCAAGACCAAGGGCCAGACCTACAAGCTGTCGCGCGAAATCGCCAAGCGTTTTGGCGAGAAGAACACAACGACCGTCTGCGGCACGCTCAAGGGCATCGGATCGGATAAGGGTCCGCTCCGCAGCTGCCCCGGCTGCATCGACGATGCCGTCGAGATTGCCTGCGATGTGCTAAAGCAGCTCGCCGAGTAAACGGCAGCAACAGAAAAACGACGGCCGGCGCGCTTGGAATCCATCCAAAAGCACGCCGGCCGTCGCCGTTAGAACTCGGCAAACTCGGGAGCGCCGACCTCAATCTCCTCGCGCCCCGCCATAAGCTCGCGCATCTTAGCGCAAAACGGCTCCTGCTCCCCCGCCTTAAACACCAAATGAAGTGACACGGCGTCCGCGTAATCGGTATCCGAAACCTTGGCACCCGAATCCTGCGCCAAGCGAAGCACCTGCTCGTACTGCGGATAGGCCACATGCACGTCAACCGGCACGACGCTTGTCATCTCAACGATCTGCCCGGCCTCCTGAGCCGCGGCCACCGCCGCCTGCGTCGCAGCGGTATAGGCGCGCACCAAGCCACCAGGCCCCAACAGCGTGCCACCAAAATAGCGCGTCACCACGCAGCAAACATTTTTGAGCTCTGCGCCGCGCAACACCTCGAGCGTCGGCATACCGCTCGTGCGGCTCGGCTCACCGTCATCGCTCTGGCGCTCGCGTCCATCGACCAAAATCCACGCGGGGACATTGTGTCGAGCGTCGTAATGACGCTTGCGAACCATCTCGATAAAGGCATTCGCCTCATCCTCGGACTCAATATGGACCAGCTGGGCAATAAACCGGCTCTTGCGATCCACAAACTCGCCCGAAGCCTCAATATTCGATTGCAGAGTAAAATAGCTGTCCAACAAAGCCCCTCAACAACAAGCAAAGCAACAAACAGCCTCAATAATACGGCAAAGACCGTACCGATAACCCCAGTAAATAGAACGGCAACGCCAATGACCAGGCAAAAACAGTGAGACGTCAAGGATGACGGCGCCGATGAATCCGTCAACGAAAGCGAGAACCCGTCAGCGCGAGCAAGGTGCCTTGAAAGACGAGATTGCAACAGAAATGAGGCTGCCGATGATCAGGCACAAGCAGCGAGACGGCGTCAGCTGAGTCGATTTGGCCCGAAAGAGGAGGGAGCACGCCTTATGGCGGCGACCGACGAATGAGCGCCAAATCGGCCAGCTGACGCCGTCGCAGCGTCAACATAGTTGCTGAGTGGGCCTATAAGCCGGGTTCTGTCGTGAACGGTCATTTATCTTGTCTGCACGTTACCGTGCAGCTCCACGCACGCTACCCGAACGCGGACCGGGCCGGCCCATAGCGTTCCTATTCGCGCTTGCTCCGGATGGGGCTTGCCAAGCCGCCGTGTTGCCACGACGCTGGTGGTCTCTTACACCACCGTTTCAGCTTTTCCCTTTACGCCTTGCGGCGCAGGTGGGAGTCTTCTTTTCTGCGGCGCTTTCCGTCGGATCACTCCGCCCGGCCGTTAGCCGGCATCCCGCCCTCTGGAGCCCGGACTTTCCTCACGCGTACTGCAAACAGCACATCGCGCGACCGTCTGGCCCACTCAGCAGTGCAAGAGTGTAGCACACCGTTGCCGCAGGCAATGGCACAACACAAGCGTTCGACACGATAAACCAAGAACCACGCCATGCAGTACAATAGGGTTGTCGATGGGCAATGTCGTCAGTCGAGACGCGACCGCGCTCCGCACCCCTCCGTCTACTCGGTGCGTTCCCGCCTCCTCCCCGAGGCGGGATGTCGGCATTTTTCATGCACCGACAACCCAATAGCAAACAGACAACCCGGGCAGCATTGCGCACGGATAGCATCGCGCGCCTCAGCAGCAAATGCAAAAAGGGACCCGTCCATTGCGGACGGATCCCTTAAAACAAGTGATCGTCAAACCGATTTACTCGGCGTCGGTCTCCTCGTCCTTCTTCTCGGAAGGAAGCGGGGTAACCTCGATCTCGACGCCCAGAGTCTCAGCAGCAGACTTCATGGACAGGGAGATGCGACGACGGTCGAGGTCGATCTCCATGACCTTGACCTGAACCTTGTCGCCCACGTGGGTGACCTGAGAAGGCTGGTCGACGTGCTTGTTGGCCATCTCGGAGATGTGCACCAGGCCCTCGATGCCCTCGCCCAGGTCGACGAAAGCGCCGAACGGGACAAGCTTGGTCACAGTGCCCTCGACGATAGCGCCGACGGGGTACTTCTTGACCAGTGCGCGCCACGGATCCTCGGTGGTCTGCTTGAGACCCAGGGAGATGCGCTCGCGGTTGAGATCGACGTCGAGAACCTCGACCTCGACCTCCTGGCCGACCTTGACAACCTCGGAAGGATGGTTGACGTGGTTCCAGGAGAGCTCGGAGATGTGGATGAGGCCGTCGATACCGCCGAGGTCGACGAAGGCGCCGAAGTCGACGATGGAGGAAACGGTGCCCTGGAGACGCATGCCAGACTTGAGCTTGGACAGGATCTCGGAGCGCTCGGCCTTACGGGACTCCTCGAGCACGACGCGACGGGAGAGGACGACGTTGTTGCGGTTGCGGTCCATCTCGATAACGCGGGCCTCGATGCGGGTGCCCATGTAGGAGGTGAGGTCCTTGACGCGACGGAGGTCGACGAGGGAAGCAGGCAGGAAGCCACGCAGGCCGATGTCGAGGATCAGGCCGCCCTTGACAACCTCGATAACCTCGCCCTCGACGTTCTCGCCGGAGTTGAACTTCTCCTCGATGCGGTTCCAAGCACGCTCGTACTCGGCACGCTTCTTGGACAGGACCAGACGACCGTCCTTGTCCTCCTTCTGGAGAACCAGAGCCTCGATGGGATCACCGAGTGCAACGATGTCTGCAGGGTTAGCGTCCTTGCGGATGGACAGCTCGCGGACCGGGATAACGCCCTCGGACTTGAATCCGATGTCAACGAGCACCTCGTCATGCTCGATCTTAACGACAGTGCCGTTAACGAGATCGCCCTCATCAAAGTCGGTAATCGTACCGTCGATGAGGTTGTTCATCTCCTCCTCGTTGACATCGTCAAGAGAGAAAATGGACGAGTTCTGAATCTCACTCAAAGGTGGACCCCTTTCGAACTACGGGGCCCCGATTGCTAGGACCTACAGAAGGGTGCGACAAGCACACAACGTTTAGGAACACTCGGGAGCCGACAGATACTAATGTGACGCTTATGCAATCACGTTCGTATAGGTTACGGGGAAATGAGTTCGATTTCAAGCGTGAACTGCGATTTTTTACTCGTGTGGAGACTTTTTCGTAATCTTATGAACACACGTCTCCGCAACTTGACGATAACCAGCCAGGCATTCGGCTTTGGGGTAAAGTATCCGGAGCCAACGACTCTAGATCAAATTTACGAGAAAGGTGCCCGCGTGCTCAAAGCAGTCGTTTTCGATATGGACGAAACGCTTCTTAGCATCAACCTCAACGCGTTCATCCTTCGCTATTTTAAGGATGTCTCGTCGATGCTCGCGGATATCGGTCGCCGCAGCCACGGTGGCACGATGGCACGCCTCGGCACTATCTTGGTCGACCTCAACGCCAATCGCCGAAGCGGCACGGATAATCGCACCAATCTTGAGTTCTACCAAGAAGAGGTTGAGCGCCGGTGCGGCATTTGCCTCTCGGACCCACTCATCTACGAGGCGTTTACCTACTATGACCGCGAAGTTCTTCCGTACAAGAACGACGATGTCATTAACGCCCACGCCATGCCGGGCGCACACGCCGCGCTCCAGGCCGTACAGGACGCAGGGCTGCGCTGCGCGCTCTTTACCAACCCCAGCTTTCCCCAGGGCGCCATCGAGTGCCGCATGGGTTGGGGCGACCTGGCCGACGCTCCCTTTGAGCTCGTCACGCACATGGGAAACACCACCCGCTGCAAGCCCGATGCCACCTACTATCTAGAGCAGCTTCAGGTGATGGGGCTCGAGCCGCACGAGGTCCTTATGGTTGGCAACGATCCCAAACGCGACTTCCCGTCCCCCGATTGCGGCATCCAAACCGCCTTTGTGGGCCAGGGCAAGCCCAGCCGAGCCACCTGGCGCGGAACCATGGAAGACTTCGCCCGCGACTTTAACGCCGTAATCGAGGCCTTCTACGAGCACCAAATAGCCGACGAACTATCGTAGGCGCCAGAACATCTAGCGCAGTTGCGGTGAGATAGTTCCTGTTTGCCCCTCACCCGGGTAATTTTAGGAACTATCTCACCGCAACGTAATATCTAGCAGACCTGGGTTTTGCCGATCATGATGTTGAGGATCTCGACGTCGGTGTCCTTCATGCCTACGCGGCCTACGTAGCCCATACTGGCGATTGTCTGCTCAACGGTATCTTGGATCAGGCCCTCGCCGGCGCGGAAGCCGCGACCCTGCATGGCCATATCATGGCCCAGAATCGCCGCATCGACGGCAGCCGAGATCTTGGCGGCACAGCTCGCTTTGGCGCCGTCGCACACGATGCCGCCCACGTTACCGAGCGTGTTCGAGACCGTCGCGCCAATCTGCTCGCGCGTGCCACCGCACAGCCAGGTAATCGCGGCGCCGGCGCCGCACGCGGCGCAAATAGCACCGCAAAACGCCGAGAGCGCACCAATATAGCTCTTGATATGCACGGCGATAAGATCGGACAGCATCACGGCGCGCACCAGGCGCTCGTGGTCGCAACGCAGGTACTCGGCATACTCCATGACGGGCAATGCGCAGGTAATGCCCTGATTGCCCGAGCCGCACACAATGGCGACCGGCAGCGCGCAGCCGTTCATGCGGGCGTCGGACCCGGCGGCCGCACGGGCACGGGCACGGCAGGCGACGTCATCGGCACGAGCACCCAGCAGCGTACGACCCACCTCGGCGCCCCAAGCGTGCGCAAGGCCCTCGGCACTGATTGCGCCATTCAGCTCAATCTGACGCTCAACGGCAGCACGGGCGTCCTCAATGTCACCGTCCTCGATAAAGTCGATGATGGTCTCGATCGACATGGGCGTGTCGGCGTTATCTGCCGCCCGCTCGGCCACGACGCGCTCGGCGCAGGCGGCACACTCCCCCGCCGACTTGCCGCACACCGGAATACCATCGAGGGTATGGCACGTGACATTGGTGTGGTGGTCGGTAATCTCGACGACCGCGGTATGGCCCCCGGCCGTGGCAGTCACCTTGATGTAGAGGTTGGGCACACCCTCGACAAGCGACACATCGCAGTAGCCGGCGTCGGCGAGGAGCTCGGCCACGCGAGCGCGGTCTTCATCGTTAACGCTCTCGAGCACCTCGAGCGCGCTCTTAGCGTCGCCGCCCACGGCACCCAGCACGGCCGCGGCCTCAATACCGTGCATACCGCCCGAGTTGGGCACGGTCACGCTCTTGACGTTCTTGATGATGTTGCCCGAGCAGGCAACATCCATATGATCGGGCTCGCAACCGAGCGTCTGGCTCGCCAGCGCCGCTGCATAGGCAACGGCAATGGGCTCGGTGCAGCCGAGCGCGCAGACAAGCTCGCGGTTCAAAACATCGCAAAACGCGGCATCACGAAGGGAATCGGCAGGCATAGGTATCTCCTACTTGTATAACAGGCTGGGCTCTCAATAATAATTAGCTCTTTTATTTGATAACAATGCATCAAAAACCGCAACCCAGGTTCCGGTAGACGGCATTCAGGCGAAAACTGACGGCATTCATTCATGAGAAACCGGTCTTGTTGCATGCTAAAGCGTTTGACCAAAAAACGCCCAAGCGTTTACACAAAAGTCGCGCTATCATGCAGTCGAACGCGGTAAAACCTTTAGCAATCTCGCCGCACAGACCAGAGAGGAACTATCCATGAAGATCGGTATCGGTAACGACCACGCCGCCGTCGAGCTCAAGAACATCATCTCCGAGCACCTGAAGGAGCGCGGCTGCGAGGTCGTGAACTTTGGCACCGACACCTCCGAGAGCTTTGACTACCCCATCGCCGGCTACAAGGTGGGTAAGGCCGTTGCCAACGGCGACGTCGATCTAGGCATCCTGATCTGTGGCACCGGCGTCGGTATCAGCCTGGCTGCCAACAAGGTCGAGGGCGTACGCGCCGTCGTGTGCTCCGAGCCCTTCAGTGCCAAGCTCTCCCGCATGCACAACAATACCAACGTGCTCGCTTTTGGCGCCCGCGTCGTGGGCTCCGAGCTCGCCAAGATGATCGTCGACGAGTGGCTCGACGCCGAGTTTGAGGGTGGTCGTCACGAGCGTCGCGTTAACCTCCTCAACGAGATCGATCACACGCGCGCCCTTAAGATCGTCGACGAAGCCTAAACTATTCAGTGCCACAAGCTAACAGCAGGGGCCCGCTCGGAACACATGTCCGAGCGGGCCCCTGCATAGATTTTGGAATAAAAGGGCGCCGCGGATGGAGTTCCGCGGCGCCCAAGCCACACGCTAACAGCTTTAAGGAGTCAAAGCTGGTTTAGCCAAAGAAGCGCTTGATCTCAATCTCGGCGTTCTCCAGGCAGTCGGAGCCGTGGATCACGTTGGCGTTGACATCGACGGCAAAGTCGCCGCGGATGGTACCAGGAGCAGCCTCAAGCGGGTTGGTAGCGCCCATGAGGGTGCGCATCTTAGCAACAGCGGAGAGACCGGAAACGACCATCTTGACGACCGGACCGCTCGTCATAAAGTCGCAGAGACCGCCAAAGAAGGGCTTGTCGGCCAGATGGGCGTAGTGCTCCTCGACGGTAGCGCGCTCGAGCGTGGTCATCTCCATGCGCTCGATGACAAGGCCGCTGCGCTCAATGCGAGCAACGATCTCGCCGATCTTGCGGTCGCGCACGGCGTCGGGCTTAATCATGATGAAGGTCTTCTCGATAGCCATAAAAGTAGCCTTTCAAGTAGGTTCGCGCGTGCCCAAGTCCCATTCCGGCACCCGCCTGGACTGCATCGTAACAGAGTTTTAGCTGCAGTTAAACAAAAAGCTGTTTATTGAAACGTTGCAATTTATTAAAGCGCTCCATATGTGTCACTTCTGTTTCGAAGCCCGATTAGAGTACCATCCGACCGCCCATCAACCGCATCGAGCAGAGCAGGCGGTCGGTTGCCGCCCGCGAACGTAACCCCTTCACAACCTGCCCAAAGGTCCTACAGAAGTTCTCGACAAGCCCCTCCCCCATAGCAACAAAATACGGGCGCCCACATCAGCAGACGCCCGTAAAGCAAAACGATTCCTCAATAAATGGCCAAAACGGCTTCAGCCAAACCTCTACTTTGCCCCGTGGCCCATCTCGACGACCTTGGTCAGTGACCCAAACACGCCCTCGTCAGCCACGAGCTGTGCCTCGGCGCGATCAAGCTGCACGGCAACGGCGGCAGGGGCGGTGCCGCCCTCGGTCGTGCGCGCGGCGACAATCGACGGGATGTCGAGCGCCTCGGTAATGTCGCGCTCAAAGAGCGGGCTTGCCTCCTGGAACACCTCAAACGGCAGGTCCTCAAGATTGCAGCCGCGCTTCTCACACATCAGAACCAGATGCCCCACCACGGCATGAGCCTCGCGGAACGGCAGACCACGCTTAGCCAGGTAATCGGCAACATCGGTGGCGGCAAGGTGACCCACGCCGCACTCGCGCGCCATGGCATCCTCGTTGACGGTCCAAGTCGAAATCATACCGGCCATAACCGACAGGCACTGCATGAGCGTGTGAGCGGTATCGAGCGCGCCCTCCTTATCCTCCTGCAAGTCCTTGTTATAAGCAAGCGGCAAGCCCTTCATGGTTACCAGCAGCTGCACCAGGTTGCCGTACACGCGACCGCTCTTGCCGCGGATAAGCTCGGCAAAGTCGGGGTTCTTCTTCTGCGGCATGATAGACGAGCCGGTGGAGTAGGAGTCTGAAAGCGTGATAAAGCCAAATTCGGAGCTCGACCACAGCACGATCTCCTCGGAAAGACGCGACAGGTGCATCGCCATGACGGAGCCGGCGTAATGCAGGTCAAGGAGGAAATCACGGTCGGAAACCGCATCGAGCGAGTTGGGAATCACACCCGCAAAGCCAAGTTCGGCAGCCGTCATCTGACGATCAAGCGGATAGCTCGTACCGGCAAGCGCGGCAGCGCCCAGCGGGCAGTTGTCGGCGGCATCAAAGGCGGCCTTCAGGCGTGTAAAGTCGCGCGCGAACATCCAGGAATACGCCAGCAGATGATGCGACAGCAGCACGGGCTGAGCATGCTGCATGTGCGTGTAGCCCGGCAGAATTACCTTGTCGTACTTCTTGGCCGCATCCACCAGCACATGGCGCAGCTCAAGATTGGCCTCCATGAGCTCCTTGGCCAGCGCCTTGACGCCCAGGCGCGTGTCGGTCGCCACCTGGTCGTTGCGCGAACGGCCGGTATGCAAGCGCTTACCGGCCTCGCCGATGCGGCGCGTCAGCTCGCTCTCGATGGACATATGAATGTCCTCGTCGTTGATGTCGAAGGTGAAGCTGCCGGCATCGATATCCTGTTCGATTCCGGTCAGACCCTCGGCAATCGCCTGCTCGTCCTCGGCACTGATGATGCCCTGGGCCGCCAGCATCTTGGCATGCGCCTTAGAGCCGGCGATATCCTGTTTATAGAGATGTTTGTCGACCGGAAGCGACGCGCCAAACTCCTGCGTGACCTCGGCCACGCCTGCCTCAAAACGACCACCCCAAAGAGCCATGGAACCGTCCCCTTTCTCCAAATACCAAAACAAGCGCCCAAAGCAATGCGCCATATCGCTAAAGCGATTTTTCAACCGCTAGTTTTACACATTCCCCACCGTGTGCGGAGCCATATAGCTAATTTGCAAAGAAGTGACGCGCCATGCACTTGGCGCCCAACGTCTCCCTCCGGATGTTGCCCTGCGAACCATCGATCCAGGCCTTCAGGCTCATAGGGACGTCCTCGACCCTTGCGGCATCGAACTCGGGCGCGAGGGCAAGTAAAGCATGCGCGATAGCATTGAACATAATGGATACTCCTCATATATATAGGCGCAGAGCCGCCAAATTGATAGAAGGAGCCCCGCCGGACAACCCCGGCGGGGCTCGGACTCAGCCGCAGACGCGGCATCATATATGCGGGCGGAACGTAGGGGCCACCGATGTTAAGAAGTGTCAGCAAGCATAACGAAAGGTAGGGACCCCGTGCGCCCGTTATGTATCACGCGGATGGGCCGCGCGGATACCAAGGGAAGGAGGCGCTAGGCCTGGGCGGCAGCAGAGCTGGGGCCCTGGACCTTTGCCCACGTCTTGAGCGACAGCGTATCGATCTCGATAAAGCCGGCGCTGGCCTTCTCGTCAAACGTGGTGTCGCGGTCGTAGGTAGCCAGACCGTAGTCGTAGAGGCTGAAGGGGCTCTTGCGGCCGACGACATGGCAGTTGCCCTTAAAGAACTTCAGACGGACAGTGCCGGTCACGAACTTCTGGGTATCGGCCATAAAGGCATCGAGCGCGTTTTTGAGCGGGCTGTACCACTGGCCGTTGTACACGGCGGTGGCCCAATCCTGCTCGAGCTTGATCTTGGTCTTGAGCAGGTCGCCCTCGACACAGATGTCCTCGAGCGCCTTGTGGGCGGTGATGAGCGTCAGGGCTCCGGGAACCTCATAGCACTCACGGCTCTTGAGGCCCACCAGACGATCCTCGACCAGATCGAGGCGGCCAAAGCCATTGTCGCCGGAGATCTTGTTGAGGGCGATGACGATCTCGGAGAGCTTCATCTTCTTGCCGTCGACGGCGACGGGCTTGCCGGCCTCAAACTCAATCTCGGTGTAGGTCGGGGTGTCCGGCGTGTCCTCGGGGTTCTTGGTCATAACCCAAGCGTCGTCGAGCGGCTCGTTCCAGGGATCCTCCAGGTGACCGCACTCGATGGCACGACCCCACAGGTTGTCGTCGATGGAGTAGGGGTTGTCGTTGGCACCCTCGGGAACCGGCACGTTGTGGGCGTGGGCATAGGCGACCTCGTCGGGACGGCACTTCAGGTCCCACTCGCGAACCGGGGCGATAACCTTGAGCTCGGGGTCGAGGGCCTTGACGGCGGCCTCAAAACGGACCTGGTCGTTACCCTTGCCGGTGCAGCCGTGGGCGACGTAGGTCGCGCCAAACTCGTGGGCGACCTCAACAAGCTTCTTGGCGAGCAGCGGGCGGGAAAGAGCGGAGAGCAGCGGATACTTGTTCTCGTACATGGAGTTTGCTGCGATGGCCTTAGTCAGGAACTCATCGGAGAACTCGTCGCGCAGGTCGAGCACCTGGCAATCGAGAACGCCCAAGTCGAGCGCCTTCTGCTTCTTGGCATCCAGTCCGGTCTCTTCCTGGCCCACATTGCCGCAGACACAAACGACATCGAGATTCTTCTCGTCCTGGAGCCACTTGACACATACGGATGTATCAAGACCACCGGAATATGCGAGAACGACTTTTTCCTTGCTCATGGCTGTTTCCTTTCGCCCTTGGTAGCTAGTTAGAACATCGGTCAGTTGCAAGTCACTTTGAGGTCAAAAACCGTGCAATATCAGGTTAAATAGCAAAAATCAGCACATACATGCCCTAGAAACATGCAGCAATGTCGTGCTAAAACCCAACGACCTCAAAATGACTCTGTTGGGGCATTTAGCCCCATGCGGACAGAGACGATTGTTATCGTCGTCGGGAAATTGCGCGCTGGCGTCGGAGAGCATTGTCTGCAGTGGTGATGATCTGTACGAACTGCATCTGCCTCTCCTTTCACCTATCGCCGGGCGCAATTCTAATATCGTAAACGGTACCTTTTCCTCGGTAAGCGGTTGTTTTTCCGTCTCCGTTTTCGATGGTCGCTATATTACGCTAAAGTGCCCGCAGCACAAGCGACAAATTCAAATTTCTGAAAAGTTTTTTCATTACTTTGTGAAGCGTGGTGCAAATACGCTCCGTTCCTGCGAAAATACGCCCGACTACGAATTGATGGTTATAACGTCTGAAACAATCTCGAAACGAAAGGCTCGCTTTTATGCAAACTTACGAATCGGACGCCAATATCGGAAACATTAAGATTCTCGCCGTCGACATGGACAAGACGCTGCTGACCGACGAGCGCGTGCTGCCCCAGGGTCTTGATGAGCGCCTAGACAAGCTCGCCGACGCCGGCATCGTATTCTGCCCCGCCAGCGGACGTCCCGCCCCCAAGCTCGAGGAGATGTTCGAGGGCGTCAAGAACCGCCTCGCCTTTTGTCCCGACAACGGAGCGTGCGTGATCTATCGCGGCAGCTATATCTATAAGAGCAATATCGACGTGGAGCTGTACCAGCAGGTCTTGAGCCGCGCCTCGGAGGATCCGCGCGCCGTTCCCGTCCTGTGCTGCTACGACGAGTTCTATGTGCTCGCCCGCGACCATCAGTACCACGACGAGATCAGCGTGTACTACAACACGATCAACTACGTCGACAGCTTTGAGGGCATTGATATCGAGTCCAACAAGATTTCGATCTTCTTCCCCGCCTACGATGCCGAGCCAGCGTTTCGCGAGGACTACAGCCCGGCATTCTCGGACCGACTCTATGTCACCAATGCGGGCCGCGAGTGGATCGACTTTATGAACCTGGGCGTCGACAAGGGCGCCGGCGTCGCGCATCTGTGCGAGCAGCTGGGCATTGATATCGCCGACGCCGCCGCCGTGGGCGACACCTACAACGATATCCCCATGCTGGAGCGCGTCGGGCACAGCTTTATCGTGGACAATGCCGAGGAGCATATGAACGCGCATGCCAAGTGGCGTATTCCGAGCAACAACGACGGGGGCGTACTGACGCTCATCGACGCCATCTTGGCGGCTCGTTAACGTTGCTCGTCGGACCTGGCCGGGCGAGCGGGTAAGTTTTTCGTTCGGTCAGGTCCTGGGCTCGCTCGGAAAGCACATTAAGTGCTTTCCGGCTCGTGCGGAATCTACGAAAAACTTACCCGCTCGCCCGGCCAGGTCCTGCGGTGACTTGCTTGCCGCCTGGATGGCGTCTTGGCGCCTAGATACTTTGGCTGAATTTAATTGAACGAAGGACGCTCCTTGTTGATGAGGAGCGTCCTTCTGCTTTTGGTTACTTTGGAGTTGTGGGTGTACCCCTACTTGGCATCGGCCCAGGTTATGCCGGTGCTGGCTTCGGCAATGAGGGGTACGCGTAGGTCTACGACGTGTTCCATGACGTCTTGGACCATGGTGGTCAGGCGCTCGACTTCGTCGACCGGGCACTCAAAGTCCAGTTCGTCGTGTACCTGCAGGATCATGTGGGCGGCAAAGCCCTCTTCTTCCAGACGGCGGCTCACGCGGGCCATCGCGATCTTGATGATGTCGGCGGCGGTGCCCTGCATGGGGTGGTTCATGGCCGTGCGCTCACCAAAGCCGCGGAGTTGCGGATTTTTAGCCTTGAGCTCCGGAATATGGCGACGGCGGCCGTACATGGTCTCGGCGTAGCCCGTCTGCTTGGCACGTGCCACCACGTTGTCGAGGAACGTGCGCACGCCCGGGTAGGCCTCGTAGTAGCGGTCGATCATGTCACGTGCCTCGGCCATCGAGATATGCAGCGACTGCGACAGGCCATAGGCCTGCTGACCGTACACGATGCCAAAGTTCACGGCCTTGGCGCGACTGCGCAAGTCGGGCGTCACCTCGGACACCGGCACACCAAACACGCGCGCCGCCGTCTCGGCATGGAAGTCCTCGCCCTCGTTAAAGGCGCGCACCAGGTGCTCGTCACCCGAGAGATGCGCCAGCAGACGCAGCTCGATCTGCGAGTAGTCCACCGCCAAAAAGACGCTACCCTCGCCTGCCGAAAACGCCGTCTTGACGGTACGACCCAGCTCTGAGCGCGTCGGGATGTTCTGCAGGTTCGGGTCGCTCGAGGACAAACGCCCCGTTGCGGTAATGGTTTGGTTGTACGTGGTATGCACGCGGCCGTCTCCGCGGCGCAGCGGGCCCAACGTGTCCAGATAGGTTGACTTAATCTTGGACTTCTCGCGCCAGTCCAAGATCAGACGAACAATCTCGTGGTCGCGGGCAAGGTCGCTCAGCACCTTGGCGTTGGTCGAATAGTAGCCACGCTTGGTCTTTTTGAGACCCTTGGTCGGAAGGCCCATCACATCAAAGAGCACATGTGAAAGCTGCATGGGGCTGCCGATGTTAAAGGTCTCGTCACCCGCCAGGTCGCGGATGCTGCGCTCGACCTCGGTAATCTGGGTCGCCAGACCCTCGGACAGACTATGCAGGCGGTCGGGGTCCACGAGCATGCCCGCACGCTCCATCTTGGCAAGCACCGGAACGAGCGGCATCTCGATGCCATCGAACACGTTGGCGGCGTTCTCGCGGGCCATGCGGTCGCGCAGCGGTGCGACCAGCGCCAGCGTCAAGGCCGCCGTGCGAGCGGCGGGCGCAGGAGCGTCCTCGCCGGCACCCTCTGCACCGCGCACCGCAGGCAGCGCCATCTGCAGATAGGTATCGGCCAGATACGCCTCATCAAACTCGGAGCGGTCGGAATCCAACAGGTAGGCGGCAACCACGGTGTCGAAGATGCGCGTAGAATCGACTGCCAGCGGATCCATGAGCTCGGGCTCAGAAGAATCGATGGGCGAAAGCTCGTGCAACAGCGCCTTCATATCCGGGCTCGCCACGCGACCCTCCATAAACAGACGCGCAAGCACGCCGGCGATCACGCCGTGGGCGAAGTTGAAGCCCTCAACTTCAGCCGTCGCACAGCTGTCGCCCTCCTCGAGCGCGAACAGGCCCTTGGACGTCGCCAGCCACAGCGTGCGCGTCAAGCCAAAAAGCGCGCCCTCCTCCTTGTCATCGTCCACCACGGCGGCGACCCACTCGCCTGTCTCGATCGTGCGAGCGATCTCGGCAGCAGCGGCAGCAAGTGCCCCAGCATCGCCAGCGGCGGCACGCAAAACGGAGGGAATCTCAAACGTGCTGACAGCGGCCGCAGCCCCACCCTCGCCGCCAATCAGCGCCAGGAAGCGGTTCTGCATGGCCGTAATGCCGAGTGTGCCCAGCGCCGCGGACACTTCGTCGGCAGAAAACGCCGGGAATGACGTCGCGTCAAAGTCGAGCTCGACAGGCGCATCGGTGCGAATGGTTGCGACCTTGCGGCTCAGCAGCGCATCGTCGATATGCGCACGCAGGTTCTCGCCCATCTTGCCCTTGACCTCGTCAGCATGCGCGATGACCTCGTCCAAGCTGCCGTACTGCGCGATGAGCGCGCTCGCCTTTTTGGGGCCGATGCCCGGTACGCCGGGAATGTTGTCCGACGTATCGCCCTTCAGACCGTAAAAATCGGGCACGAGCGCCGGCGTAATGCCGTGATACAGGTCATCTACGCTCTCGGGCGTCATAATCGCCACGTCGGACAGGCCCTTGCGAGTCGAGACCACGTTGACGTGCTCGGTCACGAGTTGATACATGTCGCGGTCGCCAGTCACCAGCAGCATGTCGCAGCCGGCCTCCTCACCCAAGCGCGCCATGGTTCCCAGGATATCGTCGCCTTCCCAGCCCTCAGACTGCAGAATCGGCACGTTGAGCGCGGTGAGCAGCTCCTTGATCATAGGGAACTGCGCGTGCAGGTCGGGGTCCATGGGCGGGCGCTGCGCCTTATACTGCGGCAGCATCTCCATGCGCACGCGCGGCTTGCCCTTATCAAACGCCACGACCACACCGTCGGGGTTAAAGGCATCGATCATCTTAAGAAACATGTTCAGAAAGCCAAAGATCGCGTTGGTGGGGCGACCGTCCGGCGCGTTCATGGTCGGCGGCACGGCGTGGAAGGCGCGATGCATGAGCGAGTTGCCGTCGATAACGGCAAAAGTGCGGCGCTTGTCAGACATATTAAATACCTCGCTTTGGGCTGGGCACGGTTTGCTCACTCCAGTTTACACGCTCCCCGCCCCGCGGCCACCGCACATCAAGCTCCCCCGCCACCGTGAGCCCGCGCGTGATACGATGGCTCACGGTACATCAACCAGCACGATCGATCCGAAAGGAGCCTGCGTCATGGAGCGTCCCTGCGCATGGAAAAAGTACACGCCACAGCAGATCGAGGAGCTCGAGGAGCTTTGCCGCGGCTATAAGCAGTTTTTGAGTGAGAACAAGACCGAGCGCCTGTGCGTCAAGACCGGCATCAAAATGGCCGAGAAGGCGGGCTACGTCAATCTGGAGACCGTGGTCGCCGAGGGCCGCGCGCTCAAGGCCGGCAACAAGGTGTACGCCGCCAATCACGGCAAGGACCTTATGCTCGTCAACCTGGGCACCGCCCCGCTCGAGCAGGGCTTTAACATCCTGGGCGCCCACGTGGACTCTCCGCGCCTGGACCTCAAGCAAAACCCCGCCTTCGAGGCCGGCGACATGGCTTATCTCGACACGCACTACTATGGCGGCGTCAAGAGCTACCACTGGGTGGCCTCCCCGCTTGCACTCGTGGGCGTCATCTGCAAAAAGGACGGCACCACCGTCGACATCAACATCGGTGACAAGGCAGACGATCCGGTCTTTACCATCTCCGACCTGCTAATCCACCTCTCGAGCGAGCAGATGTCCAAGCCCGCCAAGGACGCCGTCGACGCCGAGATCCTTGACGTGATCGTGGGCGGCCGCCCCGTCAAGTTTGACGAGGACGACAAGGACGCCCCCAAGGAGCCCGTCAAGCAGATGTTCCTGGACATCCTCAAGGAGCAGTACGACGTCGAGGAGGAGGACTTCCTCTCCGCCGAGATCGAGGTCGTGCCCGCCGGCCCCGCCCGCGACATGGGCCTCGACCGCTCCATGATTTTGGGCTATGGCCACGACGACCGCGTCTGCGCTTACCCCTCCATGCTCGCCCAGATCAATGTGGCCAACGTGGAGCGCACGAGCATCACGCTCATCGTCGACAAGGAGGAGATCGGCTCCGTGGGTGCCACCGGTATGACGAGCCGCTTCTTCGAGAACACCGTCGCCGAGATCATGACGCTCGCCGGCGAGGATAGCCCGCTGGCCCTTCGCCGCGCACTCGCCCGCAGCCGCATGCTCTCCTCCGACGTGTCCGCCGGCTTCGACCCGGGCTACGCCGGCAAGTTCGAGACCAAGAACGCCGCCTTCATGGGTCGCGGCCTGTGCTTCAACAAGTACACGGGCAGCCGCGGCAAGGGCGGCTCCAACGACGCCGACGCCGAGTACGTGGCCCTCATCCGCGACATCATGGACGAGGCCGGCGTGGACTTCCAGACCTGCGAGCTCGGTCGCGTCAACGCGGGCGGCGGTGGCACCATCGCCTACATCATGGCCAAGTACGGCATGAACGTCATCGACTCCGGCGTTGCCGTCCTGTCCATGCACGCCCTGTGGGAGGTCGCCAACAAGGCCGATATCTACGAGGCCTACCGCGGCTACAAGGCCTTCATCGAGCGCGCCTAACCAACCCTTCATCAGTTGCGGTGAAATACGGACTAAACTGGCCCATAAACGGCCAAAACAGACCATATTCCACCGCAACTTTCTTTTTTGGCAGAGGAGAGTCCATGCTGCAGGTCATCATTTCGCCCGCCAAGCAAATGCGCGCGGCCCAAGATGCTTTTGAAGTCCTGGGCATTCCACCCTTTGTGCGCGAGACGGCTCGCCTCCACCGCGCACTGCTAGATATCGAGCGGAATGAAGGCAGCGGCGGCCTGCAGGCGCTGTGGAACGTGAGTGACAAACTGCTGGGGCCTTGCCTCAACACCCTGCATGAGTTCGGGCCCATTCTGAAAAACAGCGATCTCAACAATCCCGCACTCGCCCGTCACCTCTCCCCTGCCGTCATGTCCTATCACGGCATTCAATACCAGAGCATGGCACCCGAGGTGATGGATGCCGCGCAGCTCGCATGGCTGCAAGACCATCTGTGGATCCTCTCCGGCCTCTACGGGTGCGTTCGTCCCTTTCATGCCGTCGAACCGTATCGGCTGGAGATGGGCGCGAAGCTTGTCGTCGACGGTGTCCGAGACCTCTACGCATTTTGGAGCGATAAGCTCGCGCGGGCTATCGCCCCGGCAGGCTCAAACACCACGATCGTCAACCTCGCCAGCGTAGAGTATGCCAAAGCCGTTCTGCCCCACCTCGCGGGCGACGCCACAGCCGTCACATGCCTCTTTGGCGAGGGCATCCGCAACGGGAAGCCCATCCAACAGTCGACCGCCAGCAAAAAGGCACGCGGCTCCATGGTGCGGTGGATGGCAGAAAACAAGCTCGAGGATGCAAGCGAACTTACCGCATTCAATATCGGCTATCGGCACATCCCCGAGCTTTCAGACAAAAACACCCTGGTTTTCATGAACGCGCAGGCACAATAGACCCGCCGTTTCCAAACACCTCGTTACTCCGCCAAGCCATCGGCCTTTGCAATCCCGTTTGTCGAACCGTCCTGATAGACAATCTTGACGTGCTCAACCTCGGACACCGCAACACCCGTCGGAGGCTCCAGACGCCATTCCGTCAGGGCGATATCCATGGTCGTGGGCACATCGCCCTGATCTTTGAGCTTCACCGTGAGTGTTTTGAGTGCCTCATCAAACGTCACGCGTTCGATTTCTTCGCCCGGAATAGACCCGCCGCTCAACTGCAGCTGTATAAACTCGTCACGCGGATACCAATAGTCGCCCGGTGCGGCCACCGTGTTACCGCCAGCGACCTTCACCGTCATGATCGGCAGGGCATCGTCGGCCTCAAACTCCCAGGGGGTGCCGCCGCGACCGCCAAACGTCCAGATACAAAAGGCAATCACCAACACGGCAAGCACCGCAAAACCAATCGCGACAAGGCCATGGTGCGCACGGCTTTCCGCGGCCGATACATCCCATTGTGCCTCTCGATATAGATGCTTGTCTTCCATGTACGCCTCCCCACAGGCACGCTCGTTAGGCCAATCGTACCCATTCGAGCTATACTTGAGCCCATTACATAAACGGGGAGCTTGCAGGACAAGACGGCAGGCTGAGACTGGGCGCGCCCGCCCTGACCCGCAAACCTGATATGGGTAATGCCAACGAAGGGAGCCGTGCCAATGAGCACACAGACCGAGCCCAAGCTCGTCACGCAAATCGACTTCGCCCGCGCCGGGCAGATCACACCGCAGATGAAGGAGGTCGCCGAGCGCGAGCATCGCGACCCCGAGTACATCCGCGAGCGCGTGGCAGACGGCCGCATCGCCATTCCCGCCAACATCGTGCATATCAAAAAGGGCATGCGCGCCTTTGGTGTCGGTGAGGGCCTGTCCACCAAGGTCAACGTCAACCTGGGCATCTCGGGCGACAAGGCCGATGCCACCGAGGAATGGAAGAAGGTAAAGATCGCCGAGGACTTTGGCGCCGACGCCATCATGGACCTCTCCAACTCGGGCAAGACGCGCCAGTTCCGCCAGCAGCTCATCGACGAGACCCCGCTCATGGTGGGCACCGTCCCCATGTACGACGCCATCGGCTACATGGAAAAGCCGCTGGTCAAGCTTACCAAGGACGACCTGTTCGAGGTCGTGCGCGCGCACGCCGAGGACGGCGTGGACTTTATGACCATCCACTGCGGCATCAACAAGTCGGTCACCAAGACCTTTAAGGAAACCGGCCGCCTCATGAACATCGTCAGCCGCGGCGGCTCGCTGCTGTTTGGCTGGATGGAGGTCACCGGCAACGAGAACCCCTTCTATGAGTTCTACGACGAGCTGCTCGAAATCTGCCACGAGTACGACGTGACGATTTCGCTCGGCGACTCCTGCCGCCCGGGCTGCCTCTACGACTCCAACGACGCCACCGAGACTGCCGAGATGATCGAGCTAGGCAAGCTGTGCAAGCGCGCTTGGGCTGCCGGCGTCCAGGTTATGGTCGAGGGCCCGGGTCACATGGCGCTCGACGAGATCGCCGCCAACATGAAACTGCAGAAGCGCCTGTGCCACAACGCCCCGTTCTATGTGCTGGGGCCGCTGGTGACCGATATCGGCGTGGGTTACGATCACATCACCGCTGCCATCGGCGGCGCCATCTCTGCGAGCTCGGGTGCCGACTTTTTGTGCTACGTGACGCCGGCCGAGCACCTATGCCTGCCTAACGCCCAGGATGTGCTCGACGGCCTCATGGCCACCAAGATTGCCGCACACGCCGCCGACATCGCCAAGAAGGTGCCGCACGCCCGCGACATGGACGACAAGATGGGCCAGGCACGCCGCAAGCTCGACTGGGACGCCATGTGGAAGTGCGCGCTCGACCCGGTTACGGGCAAGAAGCGCTACGAGGAGTCCCCCGCCGCCACCGAGGGCACTTGCACCATGTGCGGCAAGATGTGCGCCGTCCGCACCGTCAACAAGGTGTTCGAGGGTACGACGATCGATCTCGGCATGGAGGACTAGCCTTATCGCCGCGATCGCCTATGGGCTCGCCGCAGCACCTGCCAATTGTTAACCTGTGAACATTTGCTTGCATTTGCGTAAAAATTGCATCTCGCGCCCGGGTTCGGCATATCGCCGGCCTGGGCCTCTTTATAATGCGGGGTAAAAGACCCATTTGAATCCGACCAGACAAGGGAGCGAACATGGATCGCAGCAAGGTACCTGCCGTTCTATCCATCGCAGGATCCGATTCCAGCGGTGGCGCCGGCATTCAGGCCGACATCAAGACCATCACGGCGCACCGCCTGTATGCCGAGACGGCCATCACCGCCATCACAGCGCAAAACACACTGGGCGTTACCGCCGTGCAGGATATCTCGCCAGATATCGTAGCCGCGCAAATTGATGCCGTCTTTGACGATATCCGCCCGAGCGCCGTCAAGATCGGCATGGTTTCTTCTGTCGAGATTATCGAGGTTATCGCCGACCGTTTGAGCGCTTGGAACGCACAAAATATCGTCGTCGACCCCGTCATGGTCGCCACCTCGGGCGCTCGCCTGATCGCAGAGGACGCCGCCGAAGCACTTACGCGCCGCCTATTCCCGCTGGCGACCGTCATCACGCCCAATATTCCCGAGGCCATGGCGTTGCTCGATTATGAGGTCGATTCCGAGCGCACGCAGCAAAATGCCGCCATGCTTCTCACCCGCCGCTTTGGCTGCGCGTCTCTCGTTAAGGGCGGGCATTTTGTCAACGAGGCCAACGACGTGCTGGCGGAGCCCGCACCGCTCGATGACGAGGGCAACCATCTGGGCGATCCGCTCACCACGTGGTTCCGTCACAAGCGCATCGAGACCGGCAACACGCATGGTACCGGCTGCACGCTTTCGTCCGCCATCGCCTGCGCGCTGGCCCAGGGCATGGATCTTGCCGATGCCGTCAACGCCGGCAAGGCCTACCTAACGGGCGCTCTCGCCGCCGGCTTTGACATGGGCAAAGGTTCCGGCCCCGTCAATCACATGTGGCAGTACTAAGATTCGCAGCCCAAGCCACCGCAAAGGACACCTTTGTGGTGGTTACTGCAAATGTCTCGATCTGTAACAGATAGGGACGATTTAGCCGCCCACCTGTTACAGATTGAGACATTCAAATTCCGCTGAGAAGAAAATCTCGATCTGTAACAGTAACTCGGCAAAATCGACCCTAGATGTTACAGATCGAGACAAACGACCGATATCGGCCTAAATAATCTTAATCTGTAACATCTAGCCCGTTTTCGGCCTTACAACTGTCACAGATCGAGACAAAGCAACGAAACAAGCCACCACAAGGGGAACTTCTGTGGTGACTTGGGGTCGCGCTACTCTCCGAGCATCTCTTGGAGCTTGGCTGCCACGGCGTGACCCAGGCTCTCGTGGCTTTCGGGCATCATATGCAGATAGTCGATATCGCCCGGCTCGGCAAAGTCGGCGGCATTCAAAAAGTCGCAGCCAAACTGCTCGGCCACGTGCGCATAGTACTCGCCAAAATGTTCAGATGCCTCAACGGAATGTTCGTCAAAGTCGGTCATATACACATCAGCGATCTGTGGCTTGATCTTGATAGGAGCCATCAGCAGAATACGCGGGCAGGGTGCGGCATTGGTCCAGGGAAATGCGCGCACCGCGCGAATCAGCGCCATGGCGCCACGGGCAATATCGGAGGCCGTCACAGCAAAGACCGTCTTGCAATCGTTAGTTCCCAGCATAATAACGATCGCATCCAGCGGCTTATGGGCCTCGAGCAGCATCGGAAGTGCGCGGATGCCGTTAAGATTGGTGTCCAGATGGCACATGTCGTCGCGTACCGTCGTGCGGCCGTTGAGGCCTTCTTCAATTACATGCCAGCCCTCGCCTAAGTCACGTTGGGCCACGCCACACCAGCGCACATCCTGCGCATAGCGCACCGCGGTGCCGTCGCGCATGCCCGCCGGATCGTAACCATAGGTGTTGCTATCGCCAAAGCATAGAACGTTTTTCATCGTAAGCCCCTCGCTCAGTAAAAAGCCGACGGAAGCAGCCTCTCCCGCCGGCTCGACCTATCTGTCAGCACGTACCGATTACAGGTACTTGCGCCAATCGTCCTCGTCCTCATCATCCTCGGTAGCAGCCTGGGCCTGCTCGGCGGCGCGAGCTGCCGCAGCGCGAGCGGCAACCTGGGCATAGGACTCCTCGTTGCGCTCGGGGAAGTTTGTCAGCACGTGCTCGAACTTGGCAAAATCCTCATCCCAGCGCGTAGAAGGCACGGCAAAGAAGACTTGCTTGACCTTAAAGTCGCCCGACGCGAGCTCCTTGCGGAAGAGCTCGGCCACGGCCTCGGCGTCAAAGCCGTTGTTGTCGCAACCCCATGCGCCCAGCACGAGCTTCTCGCGACCCAACTCGTCGCAGATAGCGAGAACAAAGCGGATGCGGTCGCGCAGGGCGTCCAGCAGGGCATCGTCGCTCACGCGATACTCCTGGCGGGCGCGCTTAACGTTGGGCGCGGCGGCCACGATCACGTCGGCGTATGCATGCACGTGGTTGCGGTCGAAGCGCACCGCAGGCACCACCAGCGCACGGTTTCGGTAAAGCTCGCAGTTGATGTTGCGGCGACGGTTCTCGCCGTACCATTTGCGCTGCTTATCGAGAACGTTGTACAGATACGAATCGGCGCACAGCGTGGCCTCCTGGCCCAGATAACCCTGAATATAGCCACCGCCCGGATTGGTGAACGAGGCAAAGGCGAGCACGGCCATGTCGCAGAACTGCGCATAGCCACGACCGTTGTCCAAGATGGCCTGCGTGGTGGAGGCATCGAGCACGGTGACCTCGGGCAGAACCGGAGCGGGCTCCTCAGCAGGCGCGGACTCAGCTTCGGCGATTTCCTCGGCAGGCTCCTCGACGGGCTCGAGCGCTGCCTCGACCTCGGCAGCCTCCGCGCCCTCGACGTCCTCGGCAACCTGTTCTTCGGTGGCCACAGCGCTCTGAACCTTGGCCTTCATCGCCGAGACAAAGCCGGCAGGCATACCGTCAAACTCGCGAACACCGGCAAGCGAACGCTCGATATCCTTGGCGCACGCTTCGGACACAGTTGCCACGTGACGCTCGGCGGCCTTGGCACGGGCCTCGCGCTTGGGATTGGGCTGACCCGCTCGGTTGGACCTGCGGTTACGGTTCCTGTTGTCGACGTCTGCCATAAGTGGTCACCTTTCTCGGTCTCTGCCGCTATCGGCTTTTCCCATCCATGATACCCCGCCGCATACAAAAAAGACGGCCCCGAAGGACCGCCTTTCGCATCGATTTACACGCACGGCAAGCACCGCCGCAATTTGCCACTAATCGCGACGGCCAAGGATGTTCAGGATGCGCAGGAACACGTTGATAATGTCCACGAACAGATTGGACGCCATGAGCACGGCGTTGGGCAGCGTAGGCGGCACCGTCGTGGCAACATAGGTGTCGTAGCCGATGAAGCCGGCGAACACCACGATCACGATCAGGTCGGTGATGGTCTGCGAGACGCCCATGAACATCAGCACGATCTCAACCAGAATAGTGGCGAGCAGAATGCCAAAACCGATGCCATATACGCGCTGGAAAAACTTGGGGAACGTCACGCCCAAGGCGCCAAAGACAAAGGTGATGGCGGCCGTGGCGATAAAGGCAGTGTTGATGGTGGGCAGGTCGTAGTTGGCAAGGCCAAACGACGCGGTCAGGCCAAAGGTACTCGCAAAGATTACGTAGCCCACAAGGGACAGGCCCACGGACTGCTTGCTGGCGGCGGCCGACATCATGACCATGCCGACGATGGTCAAAATAAACGAGCCAAAGACCAGCGGCAAGGCGGCGCCGCTCATCATCATGCGCGCAAACGACATGGTGCTCGTAAAGTAGGCGCCGGCGCCCATGGCGCAAAAGCCCAAGAAGATCAGGGCTGACATGGTGAGATTGTACGCGCGCGGCGACATCTCCTTGGCGCGGCTTGCGCCGCTCTCGATGGGGCCGTTCTGATAGCCCTGGATATCGTTCATACTTCGTCCTTTCACAAAGCGCCGTGAAAGACGGCGCAGCAGATGACAAGATTCCTGTCATTGTACCCGAATGCCGTACGTCCTTACCTACGGCGCTCGCCCTCGAGCGTGCGATCAAAGGCCCAGACCCACCAACGCATCACGTGTGCCTGCGAGCCGTCCGCCCGCTCGCGCGTCTGGTCCTCCAGATACAACTCGGTCGCGTGCCCGCCAAAACGCACCTTATAGGTCGCCGTACGGATGCCGTGGACCGTCAGGCCAAACCCGGTGGTCGAGATAATTTCATCGATTGTAAAACAACGTCCGTCGACCCAGCAGACGGTGACCGGCACGACTTGTCCGCCCGCGAGGATGCGAGCCACGACGTCCACATACTGCTTGTGTACGCGCCGAGTTTTGCCGTCTGTCTGTCGATATTCCATGCCTCCTATTATCGAACGCATGTTTGCATGTTGTAAAGCGAACAGACTGTGGTTTTGGAGTGTCGTAGTAATCGCACGTGTCCGCATGGCGTGTTAGCAAAAAGAACACCCGCGGTCAACAGGGCTAATATTCAATTTTAGTGCCAAAAAGTTCACTTCTCCCATTAGAACTCGGTAAAGAGACCCGCAGGAGGTGATACGATTTATCATGTTTTTGTAACGTGTCTGCAAACTTCGAGAAAGCCCATATATGGACGTAACGTTCTCAACCTTCCTCGGCCAAATTGTGTCGAACCCAGTCCTTGCCGTCACCGTGATCCTCGCGTTGGGCGCCATCTTCGTCAATGGATGGACCGACGCGCCCAACGCCATCGCGACCTGCGTCACTACGCGTTGCATGCCCGCCCGCGCCGCCATTCTCATGAGCGCCGCATTCAACTTCCTCGGCGTGCTCATCATGACGCACTTTAACGCGAGCGTCGCCAACACCATCTCACATATCGTCGACTTTGGCGGAAACAGCACCATGGCGCTCGCGTGCCTCTGCGCGGCACTGTTCTCCATCGTCGTCTACGGCGCCACAGCGTCGCGTTTTGGCATCCCCACCTCGCAAAGCCACAGCCTTATCGCCGGCCTGACCGGTGCCGCCATCGCCCTCGGCGGTGCGAGCAGCGTCAACGTCCACGAGTGGATGAAGGTCATCTACGGCCTGGCACTCTCCATCGGCCTGGGCTTTGTCATGGGCTGGGTCCTGTGCAAGCTCGTCTCGATTCTTTTCGCCGCCGCCAACAGGCGACGTGCCAATGTCTTCTTTAAATACGCTCAGATCGCGAGCGCTGCGGCCATGAGCTTTATGCACGGCGCGCAGGATGGACAGAAGTTCATCGGCGTGCTCTTTTTAGGCGTGGCCTTTGCCAGCGGCCAGACGAGCGTCGGCGATGCAGGCATCCCCATCTGGATTATGCTGCTGTGCTCGGCCACTATGGGTATCGGCACCAGCGTGGGCGGCGAGCGCATCATCAAGTCCGTCGGCCAGAGCATGGTTAAGCTCGAGAAGTATCAGGGCTTCTCCGCCGACCTCGCGGGCGCCGCGAACCTGCTACTTGCCACCCTTACTGGCATCCCCGTGTCCTCCACGCACATCAAAACCTGCGCCATTATGGGTGTCGGTGCCGTCAAGCGCCTCTCGGCCATCAACTTCGGCGTCGTCAAGGACATGATGTTCACCTGGTTCTTCACCTTCCCCGCCTGCGGACTCATCAGCTTTGTCATGGCCAAGCTGTTCATGATGTTCCTCTAGTCAAACCGAACGTCCATCCGGACCGCAACACTTCGCCCACCCGTCTTCGCCTCGAAAGGACCCACCCATGGCAAAGAAACCCGATTCGTTCTACTTCGATAACTACGTCGCTTGCGCCGACCTCGCCGTTCAGGCAGCCGAGCTGCTCACCAAGATTTTTGAGAACTTTGACCCCGCGAAGATCCACGACATGCTCGATAAGATGCATACGATTGAGCATGCGGCAGACAAGAAGCACCACGAGCTCGAAGACGCCCTGCTCACCGCCTTTATCACCCCGCTTGAGCGCGAGGATCTGGACCTGATGAGTTGCTCGCTCGACACCGTGCTCGACCGCATCGAGGGCGTCGTGCAGCGCGTCTACTTCACCAACATCCAGAGCATCCATCCCGACGCCATCGTCATCGCCCACAAGGTGACTGACGCCTGCCGCGCCATGAAAGACCTGATGGTCGAGCTGCCCAACTACCGCAAGTCCAAGACCCTGCGCGAACTCGTCATCCAGATCAACACCATCGAGTCCGAAGCCGACGAGCTCTATATCAACGCCATGCGCAACCTGCACGTTAACGGCAAGGACCCGCTCGAGGTCATCGCCTGGCGTGACGTATACGCCTTCCTGGAGTACTGCGCTGACTGCTGTGAGAATGTGGCCGATGTTGTGGATTCGATTGTCATGAAGAACAGTTAATTGGGGGTACGTGTCCCGGCGGTCGCGGGCCCGGCCACTAATAACCTTTTTCACTCCGGCTGCAAGCAGAGTCGTTCAAAAGGTTATTAGTGGCCGGGCCCGCTCCCTTACGTACCACCATTGGGAACTTTGGCTGATAGTTATAGCGCAATGGGGGTTTGGCTGAAGGGACCTTTGGTATCCGTTCAGACACTTTGGCCCTCGATGAGCGTTTGGCTGATTGCTGCTTGGGTACTGTTTGGGTTACTTTGGGTTTGTTTGATTTTTAATTGTTGGAGGGCTTGTATGTCTTATTTGGATCTGGCTCGGGGTCGGTATTCTTGTCGTGAGTTTGAGGATCGTTCTGTTGAGCAGGCTGTGGTGGATGCCATTGTTGAGGCTGGGCGTATTGCTCCTTCTGCTTGTAATAATCATCCAACCCGTGTGATGGTGTTGGATACGCCTGAGCTTCTGGAGAAGGCTGCTGCTTGTCAGCCCCGGTTTGCTCGTGATGGGTCTATCTTTGGGGCTCCGCTTGTCTTCCTTATTTGCAGCGTTACCGGTGATGCTTGGGTGCGCCCGTATGACCAGATGAATTCTAGTGAAATCGATACGTCCATCGTGTGTGATCAGATGATGATGGAGGCCACCGAGCAGGGCCTGGGAACGTGCTGGGTATGCCATTTTAAGCCCGAGGTGGCACAGGAGCAGTTCAACCTGCCCGAGGGCGTCTATCCCTATCACATGCTCGTCTGTGGCTATCCTGCCGACCACATCGCCGATCCCGAGCATCGCGAGGCCCGCACCATTCCCCTCCCCGACTTCCTCCTCAAGTAGGTTTTGGGACATGCCTTAAAACCTACCCTCGGCCGCTCACCCGTTCGCCGAGTTCTGCGCCATTATGTGCAGGACTCGGTTTTTTATGTTACGCACCCCGCACAGTCATAAAAAAGGGCCCGCAAGTTGCGGGTCCTTTCTAGGCACTAAATTGTAGGCCGAATGTTAGTCCAGGTCGTCGGCAGCGAAGTTGTCGATCGGGGCGAAGGGATCGGCCACGGGGACAACCGGGTCAGCGACGGGCAGCGGCTCGGCGGGAACAGTCACCGCAGGAGAAGCGGCAGAACCGACCGGCGTAGAGGCCATCAGATCGGCCGGGAAGGAGTTCTGGGCATCGTCCATAAAGTGCTGGATGAGCTTGAGATACTCGGCCTTGAACTCCTCACGGGAAGCCTTGAGACGATCGATCTCCTCGAGCTCGGCCTGCTTCTCGGTCAGAGCCTGGCGGATAACCTCGCGTGCCTTGGCGTCAGCCTCGTTGCGGATACGCTCAGCGTTCTCATTGGCATCGTTGACGATGGTCTCAGCGGTCTGCTGGGCAGCGATCAGGGCAGCGGAAATCTGGCGCTCCTGAGCGGAGAAGTCAGGGGCGGGAGCAGCCACGGGGGCGGCAGGAACGGCCTGGGCGGAGGCATCCTGAGCCTGGGCAAGCTGAGCCTGCGCATCGGCAAGCTGCTGCTCGGTAGCAGTCAGACGACCCTTAAGGTCGACGATCTTAGCGAGCATAGCGTCAACCTCGGAGGACAGCGTCTCCAAGAAGACGTCGACCTCAGCAGGATCGTAGCCACGCTTGGCCTCAGAGAAAGTCTGAGCCTGGATGTCTGCAGGGGTAATAGCCATAACAAGTCTCCTTTTTCATCGCCTCGGCGCTACACGCCCGACGTAAGTTACTAAGTCAGTTCTACACGAGTATACCTATAAGAAGCTGCAGAACCAGCCTCTGCACCAACTGCAACGCAATAATCGCAACGACCGGCGAAAAATCGATACCACCCATCGGCGGGATGAAGCGACGGAACAGGTTGAGCCACGGACCGCACACGCTATCAAGCACCGCGGCAATATCCTGAAGCAAACCACCCTGCTTCATGGGAATCCACGTCATAAAGCAGTAGACGACAATGAGCGTGGAGTAGAAGTTGAACAGCGTGTTGACCAGCTGGACGATAGTGTGGATGTTGATGGGAATCTCCTCGTCTTGTCTTTACTTAAGGTAGCCGTCCGCACGAAGCTTCTTGAGATCGGAATCTTTGACCTCGCAACCGGCGGGCAGCACCATGAACACGCGGTCGCCCACCTCCTTGACCGTAGCACCCAGACCGCAGGCAAAGCCGTAAGAGAAGTCCAAGACGCGCTTGGCAACTTCGGTGCGCACGCCCACAAAAATCAGTGCGACAGGCTGCTTGGTGCGAACGCGGCGCACCACGGTCTCCACGTCGTCATAGCTCTCGGGGCGCAGGACATAGGCCGGCAGCTGCGGTGTGGCGTTGATGATATTGCTCGCATAGGCCGAGGCATCGCTCGGTGCAGGCGCGGGCGCAGCGGCGGCACGGGCGCGGGTGTTCTCGGCGTAGCTCGACGGCGTGTCATAGGCACCAGGACGATAACCGCTCGCAACACTGTCCTGCGAGCGCGAAGGCGGGTTATACGTCGTGGCGTGGCGGGAGTCATCGCCGACCAGCTGACCGGAGCGCGTATACACGGCAACCGACTCAGCTTCACCACGGCGCGTCTGACCAAGCAGGCCGTTGCTCGGCTCGTCTTGGGTGTAGAAGCCCTCGCCCGAAGCACCGCTGTAGCCGTTGTTCTGATAGCCATCGTCGTAGCCGTCATCGTAGCCGTAGTCGTCGTCCTGGCCATAACCCTGGTCGTAACCCTGCTGGCCGCCCAGGTGCATCTTATTTTTAATCTCGTCAAGGAAGCCCATGGTTGTGTCCTCTCGCGGTTTAGTGCAGGCGCCCCGATAATCAGTGCGCACTTCAGAGCCTTATTTTACTGCAAACTCCGGGCTAAATACTACCCTGCCCAGGCGAACGAGCGTAGAGCCCTCCTCAAGGGCAGGCTCAAAGTCCTCGCTCATGCCGCAGGAAAGCTCAGGCAGGTTCAAATCGGGATGCGCCGCCTCCAGCTCATCCCTCAGCTCACGAAGCCCCGCAAAGGTGCGGCGTGCCACATCCTTATTCCCCCGGGGCGCCATAGTCATAAGCCCCTGTACGCAAATTCCCTCAAGTTCCGCAAGCTCACCTGCGGCGGCGCGAATCTCATCGGGCGAAAAGCCTCCCTTCGACTCCTCACCACTCACATTGACCTCAATGAGCACACGCTGGGAGCCGGCGAGCTCGCCTGCCTCAATCTTGCGGACAGCACGGCTCGAGATCGCCTGCGCCAGATGCAGCGAACCCACCGAGTGAATCAGCTCAGCTGAGCCCAGCACCGCATTGATCTTATTGGTCTGCAGGTTGCCGATCATATCGAAGCGCACCTCGGGCAGCTCCGGATGCTCCACCAGACCCGTGAGCTTGCGAACCAGTTCCTGCGGGCGGTTCTCGGCAAAATGGCGATACCCCGCCTGGATGGCGGCAACGGTCTCATCGACACCAACGGTCTTGGACACGGCAATGAGGCGCGCGGCGTCGTGGGGACGGCCCGCGCGATCGAGCGCCGCATAAAAACGTTCCAAAATCTGCTCACGGCGAGCGCGCATCAAGTCCAAATAGTTATCCATTGCCAATCGCCTCCGTTGACAGCCAAACAAGTAGTCCCATGCTAACGCAAGAGCGCGGCCCCGCATGTGCAAGGCCGCGCTCACTTAGGTATTTACAATCTTTCGACGAACGGGGTTACTTACTCCTCGTCGTCCTCGCCATCGTCCTCGTCCTCAAGATGATCGAGCAGGTAGCGAAGACCCTCGCTGACCTCGTTAACGGGCACCTTGGCAACGTAGCGCGCGTCGACGGCGGGCCTCATGATGACGCCCTCGCCCGAAGGAACGCGCATGCTCTCGAGCTCATCCTCATCAGTGCGGGCGATATCGCCGGCATTCATGCGCTGACCAGTCAACAGGAAGGTCAGACGGCAAGCGGCATCGATGGAAATCGAAGCGATGCGATCGAGGTAGCGCGAAACCATGATGGCGCGGCGCAGATCGTCATAGTTGCTGTCGTCATCCATAAACTCGCCCGCGTCCATGCGGTTGAAGGTACGGAAGAACTTCTCGTACGCCGCATGCACCGGCTCGTCCTCGACGGCCAGGTTGCAGATGATGGACATGTCGTTGGTGACGAGCGCAGAAAGCGACGAGCCCAGCACCTGGTAGACAGCTTCGGCCTCGGCCTCGACCGTGCCGACAAGCTCCTTGGGCAGCGAGATGTCGGCCTTGACCATGTGACGCGTGGCGCGGCAGATCTGGCGAACCTTATCGGTCATGCGCTGCAGGTTAAAGTCGACGTAGATGATCGTCTGCAGCAAGCGGAAGTCGGAGGCGACCGGCGACTGCGTGGCGATCAGGTTGTAGCACACGGCCTCCAAGTTAGCGCAGCGCGCGTCAATCGAAAGCGTGCGCTTCTTGGTCTTGGTGGCGAGCTTGCGGTCGTCGGTCACATAGGCCTTCACGGCATCGTGGAGGGCCAGATCGACGGCCTCATAGATGCTCAGCATCTCGTGGCGGGCCTCGATGAGCTGACGGGAAAACAGTTTGCGCATGGTTCACTCCAATCAGTTGGGTGCGGTCATGCCGCCCGCACAGTGAATACGCACCGGACCAGGTCCGATCGGCTTGGGACTAGGCGCACCAATCAGCCAAAGCGGCCGGTGATATAGTCTTCCGTCCGCGAGTCCACCGGGCTGGTGAAGAGCGCGTCGGTTTGACCATACTCGATGAGCGTTGCGGGCTCGCCGGCAACTTCCTGCAAGAAGAATGCGGTGTAGTCGCTAATACGAGCTGCCTGCTGCATTGAATGCGTGACGATGATGATCGTCATCTCGGGCGCCAGCTCGGCCATCAGATCCTCGACCTTAGAGACGGACGTGGGGTCGATGGCGGAGCAGGGCTCGTCCATCAGAAGGACATCGGGTTGCACCGCAAGCACGCGCGCGATGCACAGACGCTGCTGCTGACCGCCCGAGAGCGCCAAACCATCCTTGTTGAGCTGATTGGATACCTCTTTCCAGAGGTTGGCGCGCTTGAGCGATTCTTCCACGATGTCATCGAGGTCGCTTTTGCTAGTCACGCCCTGCAGACGAGGGCCAAAGGCGACATTCTCGTAGATGGATTTAGGAAACGGGTTGGGCTGCTGAAAGATCATGCCCACGCGACGACGGAGATCGACCGGGTCGACACCCTCGGCATAGATATCGTTGCCGTCGAGCGTCATGGTGCCCTCGACGCGCGTGCCCTCGATCAGGTCATTCATGCGGTTGATGCAGCGCAAAAACGTCGACTTGCCGCAGCCCGAAGGGCCAATGAAGGAGGTGATGGCGTTTTTGGCGATGTTGAGGTCAAGCCCCGTCAGCGCATGAAAGTCACCGTACCAAAAGTTGAAATCCTTGGCCGTAATGGCCGCTTGCTCCAACGTGGGAGCGGACTGATAAACGGACAT
Source organism: Collinsella sp. (assembly GCA_048248475.1). GTDB lineage: Bacteria > Actinomycetota > Coriobacteriia > Coriobacteriales > Coriobacteriaceae > Collinsella. The sequence continues at coordinate 56,229 of DBFBEA010000094.1, forward strand.
GGGACTCCTTAACTAGCGACGCTTGCGCGACAGGAAGCGCGCAAACAGGTTGAAGGCCAGAATGATCACCATCAGCAAGAGCGCGGTGCCGTAGGCTGCGTTCATGTTGATGCCGTCGTTGGCAAGCAGATACAGGTGAACCGTCATGGGGCGGCCGGAATCGAGCGGCGAAATAGGTAGATTGATGGCCTGCCCCATGGTATAGAGCACCACCGCGGTCTCGCCAATGGCACGGCCGATGGCGAGAACGATGCCCGTGGCAATACGGCCAAAGGCAGAAGGAAGCACGATCTTGGAGACAACCTGCCACTTGGTGGCGCCCAAGCCATATGCGCCCCAGCGGATATAGCGCGGAACGGCGCGAATGGCCTCTTCGGTGGTACGCATGACGATGGGAAGCATCAAGAGCGCGAGTGCCAGGGCGGCCGAGACCATCGAAAGGCCCAGGCCCATGGCCTCGACAAACAAGGCGTAGCCAAACAGGCCCATAACGATGGAGGGCACCGAGGCCAAAGCGTCAGCAGCGTAGCGAATGAGCTCGACGACCTTGCCCTGCTTGGCGTACTCGGCCAGATAGACGGCTGCCAGCACAGCGATCGGCGTGCAGATAAGCATGGCGAGCGCCGTCACGTAGACGGTCGAGACGATCGTGGGCCAAATTCCGCCCTCGGCGTTGACGCCCTGGGGCCAACCGAAGATAAAGTCGAGCGAGATGTGTGGCAGGCCGTTGATGACCACGTAGGCGATGATAGCGACCAGCACCAGCGTGGTGATGTAGGCAGCGGCACGAAACACGCCAAGCATGATCTTGTTGGACAGGTCCTTGTTGATGCGGCCCTTCTTGCCGTGGGAAAGGGCACGCTTGATGCGCTCGCGCGACGAGGTCGTATCGACCGTCGTGTCAACGGAATCGGACATAGCCTACCCCCTCTTCTTCTTGGAAATCAGACGGACGATGCCCACCAGCGTGGCGGAGATGATAAACAGGACCACGCCCATGCCGAACAGCGCCGAGCGATGCAGACCCGAGGAATAGCTCATGTCGAGCGCGATCTGGCTCGTGAGCGTCGAGATAGGGCTCGCAATGCTGTCGGGAATAACCGGGGCGTTACCCACGACCATGAGCACGGCCATGGTCTCTCCGATGGCACGGCCCATACCCAGCACGATGGCATCCACGATACCCAGCTTAGCGGCAGGTAGCACGACCTTATAGATGGTCTGCCACTTAGTAGCACCCATGGCATACGATGCCTCGCGAATGCCCATGGGAATGGAATTGAGGGCATCGATGGTGAGCGTGGTGATGGTAGGGACGATCATGATGGCGAGCACAAACCACGCCGTCAGCGCACCAAAACCAAGGCCGCCGGTCAGTTGTGCGATAAACGGGCGGATGATGATCATGCCGAAAAAGCCGTAGATGATAGAAGGGATGCCGGCCAGCAGGTCGACGGCAGGGCTGATGAGCTTGCGCACGCGCTTGCCGGCGATCTCGACCAGGTACACGGCCGTGCCCACACCTAGCGGCACGCCCATGGCGAGCGCACCGACGGTCACCAGACCTGAGCCGGCAAGCAGCGACATGATGCCGTAGTGGCCCTCAGAGGGCGCCCACGTAAAGCTAAAGAAGTCCGCCAGACCGATGTCGGTAAAGACGGGCAGCGCCGAGTACGTGGTAAAGACAAAAATCAGGATGACGGTAACGACCGCCAAAAACGCGCAGGCAAAGAAGATCCACTGCAGCGCCTTCTCCTTGATATAGGTACTGCGCGATACGAGCGCCAGCTCGCGCTTCTTGGGTGCCTGAGCATTCTGCTCAGTCTGGGAGTTTTCCTGTGCTTCCATGCTACTCACTCCCCTTCTCGTCGTTGGTGACGGGAATAAAGCCCGCCTCGCGAATCTGCTTGTCCATCTTTTCGGACGTCACGTAGTCGATGTAATCCTGCGCCTGCTGCGAAGGCGCACCCTTCACAAAGAAGTAAAGGTCGCGCGAGATGGGATAGCCGCCACTCGCGACCGTCTTCTCGGACGCCTCAACATGATTGACCGAGACAGCCTTGACCGAGGTCTTGGCGTTGAGGCTATCGACGAAGCCCAGCGAAATGTAGCCGATGGCCCCACGCGAACGAGATACCACGTCGCGCACCTGGCCCGTACCCGAAAGAACAGCCGAGCGGCGATCGAACGGCGTGCCATCCATCACGATGGTACGGAAGGCCTCGCGCGTACCGGACGCCTCGTCTCGGTTGATGACCTGAATCCTCAGGTCCTCGCCACCGACCTCTTTCCAATTGGTAATCTTGCCGGCGTAGATATCGCGGAGCTGCTCGGTCGAGAGGTTATCGACGGGGTTGTCGTCGTTCACGATGACCGCAATACCGTCGTGGGCAATGACGATGGGAGTCAGGCCCAGATCCTGTTCGTCGGCATTGAGTCCACGGGAGGAGCTGGCGATATCGGCCGTGCCGGCGCTGACGGCCTCGATCCCAGCGGAAGAACCCAAACCGGAAACGAGCACGTCGATGCCGGTCTCCTCCTTAAAGCCCTCGGCCGCAATCTCAGCGATAGGAAGGCAGGTCGTGGAGCCGGCAACGGTAATGGAAGAGGTAGAAGATCCCGAAGAACAGGCGCACAGCGTAAGCGTAAGCACAGCGGCGCTCAGGACCGATACGATCTTTCTCATAGCATCACGCCGATCGCAGCATGGCGCCCACAGGTGCCGTCCTCGTTACGGTAGGAATAAAAGCGGTCGTTCTGACGCACGGTCGAAAGCTGGGTATCCACGATATTATCCGCGTCGACACCGACATCTACCAGCGCCTCGCGAATGGCAGCGGAAAGATCAAGCATGCGAGAGGTATTCGCATCGATGCAAGAGAACTCGGCGGCAAAGCGATCCATGAGTTCCTGGGATACCTCATATTCGTCACCCAAGATATGGGGGCCGATATAGGCGGAAACGTCGCTCGCATCGCAGCCGGCAGCATCGCAAAGCGCCTGGCACGCCTTGGCAGAAATACGTGCAATCGTGCCCTTCCAACCGGAGTGCACCACGGCAAATCCGCCAGGGGCCACCAGCACCACGGGAACGCAGTCGGCAAAGCAGAGCAGCACGGGCACGTTATGCGCCGTACAGACGATGGCATCGCAGCCCTCGGCAATCTGCTCGCGGACGTCCTCAAGGTCATCGGCGCCGTTCGAGGTCACCGCAACGATATGGTCACCATGGACCTGATTGGGAACGAGCAGGTTGTGCTCGCACTCGGCGGCACCCATAGCCTCGAGCGCGCGACGACGATTTTCTTGAACAGCAAAGGGGTCATCGCCAACATGCGAGCCCAAGTTGAGTGAGGAGTACGCATCTTCGGAAACGCCACCGGCACGCTCGGTGAAGGCAAAGCGAACATCGGATGTCGCGCCTTCCACCAACGTAACTCCATCATGGTCGACACGCGAAACGTTGTCCGCACGTGCTGACATACTAAAGCCTCCTAATAACACAAGTACGCGGCGTCGCCGCTACAGCCCGCGTTTATACGGCTGTCATACTTCTTTAAAGGATACCTGCTGCACTGGAGGCAATCGTAAAGGGAACGTAAGGAGATTGGAGGTTCTAGTTTACAAAGTCGAAATAAAAAGGGCGCGTCCATACGGACACGCCCCTGTGCACAACAATGCAAAGAATGACTTAGAAGCTGCCGCGCTTCAGGAAGTCGGGAAGCTCGAACTGATCGTTGCCGAAGTTAGGAAGCTCGGTGCCACCGACGTTGCGGGTCGGAGCGGCCTGAGCCGGGCTCGTGGCAGGAGCGGTGCGCTGCGGCTCAGCGGAGGCAGCGGCCTTGCTCTGAGACTGCTGAGCAGCAAAGAGCTCGTCCTGACGGTTGACGTTGGAGTCGGAGAAGCCCGTAGCGATGACGGTGATACGCACCTGATCGCCCAGGGACTCGTCGACAACGGTACCGAAGATGATGTTGGCCTCGGGGTCGACAGCGTTGGCGACAACGTCGGCGGCGTCGCTGATCTCCTGGATGCCCAGGTCCTTGGAACCGGCGATAGAGAGCAGCACGCGTGTGGCACCATCGATGGAGCTCTCGAGCAGCGGGCTGGAGATGGCCTGCTGGGCAGCGTCGACGGCACGGGTATCCCCAGAAGAGGTACCGATGCCCATCATGGCGGTACCGGCCTGCTTCATGATGGTCTTAACATCGGCGAAGTCCAGGTTGATGATACCGGGGACGGTGATGAGGTCGGTGATGCCCTGGGTGCCCTGGGAAAGGACGCCATCGGCAATCGCGAAGGCCTCGAGCATGGTGGTCTTCTTCTCGGCGATGTCGAGCAGCTTATCGTTAGGGATGACGATCATGGTGTCGACGCAATCGGAGAGGGTCTTAATGCCCTCCTCGGCGCTCTTCTTGCGCTTGCGGCCCTCGAAGGTGAAGGGCTTGGTCACGACGGCGACGGTCAGTGCGCCGACCTCGTTCATCGCGATATCGGCAACGATGGGAGCGGCGCCGGTACCGGTGCCACCGCCCTCGCCGCAGGTGATGAACACCATGTCGGCGCCAGCGAGCGCCTCGGCAATGTCGTCGCGGGACTCATCGGCAGCCTTGCGGCCAACCTCGGGGTTGGCGCCGGCGCCCAGGCCGCGGGTAAGGTCGGTGCCGATGTGCACCTTGATATCGGCATCAGAGATCGCGAGTGCCTGAGCATCGGTGTTGATGGCAACAAACTCGACGCCGCGGATGCCCTCTTCGATCATTCGATTGACCGCGTTGGTACCGCCGCCGCCGACGCCGACCACCTTAATGACGGCAAGGTAGTTGTTGATCTCTGTCTCGTGCATGTCGGTCCTCCGAACAAAGGTTATAGCCATAGCATGGGTCGACCCCTGCGCACATTAACCTTCAGGTTGAAAGTAAATGCAAAGGTAAACCGTATTATGGTTGCACATTATGAACGTATCAGTCAAATAATTGACCGTGAAAACCAAACAAACCAGATAAACGGCGTGGTATGGCCCCTCAACAAAGCATCAACCAGCGCTACGAGGTCGGAGCGTTCCTAAATGTATAGTTACCCGGAGAGCGCACATTGATATACGTTACGCCCTCTACCTGCGAAAGCAGCTTGGTGACTACGCGCTCCTTCTTGACGATATCGTTCGAATCGCCCAGCGACACCTCAATGCCGTTATTGAGGTTTGCCGAGATGGCTTCGACCGAAGGCGTGGAAATATCCTTGACTTGTCCCAAGAACTCGCTCGAAAAACCACGCACATAATCCAAGCCAGCCTTAACGGCCTTGGAGCTCACCGCCTGGCCGGAAACCGGAGCGACATCCGCCGAGACATCAGTCAACAACACCGCGCCATAGTGCTTAGCGAGCGCCAGCGCGGCATCAATGCCGGTCAGGGTATTTGAGCCCTGCCCCGTCGTGATGACGTTGCCCTGGTCATCCACTTCGACCGACGTCGACAGCGGGGCGATCCAGGTGTCATCATCCCCGATGGCCCAGGCAAGGTCATCGGAGCTGATATAGGCAATTGCGATGACCTTGCGCTCCATAGGCGTAATGATGAGCGTATGCGGGAACTGACGCTGGACATCCACGCCCGAGACCCACGGGTTCTGCTTGAGGTCCTCGGTAATCTGGTCGGGATCGACGTTAAAAAGCGACGTTCCCTCGGGCAAATCGATCAGCTGGATAGCATCGTGCTTCGTCACATGCTCGCTGCCTCGAATCTGAATATCAGTGGCGGTAAACAATCCAGAGTTGATAACCACGATGGCAACGACGACGAGCACGGCCAAGACGGCCAGAACGCCGCCCACGATTTTGCCTTTGCCTGCAACGACTGAAGCGGCGTCTGATGTTTTATTTGCCATCGCCCCAAGTGAAGACAACGGGTTGACACCTTTTTTACTCGAAGGCTTCTTGGCGGTAGCCGGCACCGATGTCAGCGAGCGCGGTTTCGATGCGCCCAGCGTGCGACCCGGACGCGCCGCATTAGTTCCCGTCAAGGGCTTAGGAGTTGCCATGGGACGGGCAGGCTTGGCGCCCATAACAGGCTTTGACGTCACCGAGGGACGCGAGGACTTTTTTGCGGCCGGACGATTACCGAACTGCGAGCCGACGACCGGACGACTGGTCTGTCGAGCATGCCCGACAGACTTAGAGCGCGCGACAGTATTGCGTTGAGGTTTGGTAGGCGCGCCGGAACGCCCTCCGGCGCGGCGGAAGGTGGGTTTCGATGCTCTAGAAGCCGAGGAATTTAACTTCCGGTCTGAGCTCGATGCCATACGCCTCCCTCACCTTTCCGTGCACATGTCTGATAACCGCGGCAACGTCATCGGCCGAGGCAGTTCCGTTATTAACGATAAAATTAGCGTGAACGGGCGAAACTTCCGCGCCGCCAATCGAAAAACCCTTTAATCCACAATCCTCGATAAGCTTGCCCACACTCGCATCGGGCGGGTTGCGAAAGACCGACCCGCAGGATGCGCGACCCATGGGCTGCGTACGCTTGCGCCTCGTCAGGTACCGCTCCATGCGCTCGCGAATGTCGGCCTTGGGCGCCGGTTTAAGCTTGAGCACGCACTCGAGGATGATCTCATTGCGGGGAAGGCTACATTCGCGGTAGCCCCAAGTGATCTCGGACCCCGCATAATGTTTGATACCGGATGCCGGGTCAAACGTTACGACATCCTCAACCAGCGAGCCAATCCACTCGGTCCGCGTGCCGGCATTCATAGATATCGCACCGCCGACCGAGCCAGGGATGCCAACGGCAAACTCAAGGCCCGAGAGGCTACTCGACAGGGCATCGTTGACCAGGCGCGCAAACATCACGCCCGCACCGACCGTCAGCGTACAACCGTCATCGACAACAACCGTGCGCTGAAACTCGCGCCCGAGCGAAATGACAGCACCGCGATAACCGCCATCGGCAACCAGCAGATTGGAGCCCTTGCCGATGATGACCCACGGCACCCGCTCGCGATCGAGCACCGCCACGGCGCGGCGGAGGGCATGATAGCTATGGCACGTCACAAAGAGGTCGGCCTTGCCGCCGATACGATAGCTCGTATGACGCGCAAGGCGCTCGTCCTCGATCACATCCGTGTCGATCATGCCCGAGAGCGCCATTACGGCGTTAAACAGACCCATTAGACTTAAGCGTCTTTCTTGGCAGTCAGATACTCAATGAACTCGGGGCCGACGGTCGTAACGTCACCGGCACCCATGGTGAGCAGCAGGTCGCCCTCGCCCACCATCTGCTCGAGCTCCTGATTGAGCTCAAGACGGCTGGAGCAGTACACGACCTCCTTGCCAGGATGCTTGGCGCGCACGGTATCGGCGAGCATCTTAGAGGTGACACCCGGAATGGGCATCTCGCCAGCCGAGAACACATCAATCAGCAGCAGTTTATCGGCATTGGCAAATGCATCGGCAAAGTCGTCGCACAGGGCCTGCAGGCGCGAATAGCGGTGCGGCTGGAACACGACGTCGACGTGCTTGTAGCCCAGCGACGAAGCAGCAGCAAGCGTCGCCTTGATCTCGGTGGGGTGATGGCCGTAATCATCGACCACGGTGATACCATCGATATCGCCCACGTGGGTAAAGCGACGGCGGACGCCCTCAAAGCTCGAGAGCGCCTTGGCGGCGGCGTCGATGTCAAGGCCCAGGACATGGGCGACGGTGAGCACCGCCGTGGCGTTGAGCATGTTGTGGCGACCGGGATTGCTCTTGATCTCCACGGCATGCTCAGTGCCGTCCTCAAAGCGAACGATAAAGTCACTCTGGATGCCCTTGACATCCGGGTGCATGCAGACGATGTCGTTGCTCTCGGCAAAGCCGTAGGAAAGCACGTGATGGCCCGTCGACTTGGCGAGCTCGACCAGATGCGGGTCCTCACCGCAGACGATGACGGTGCCGTCCTCGCCCACCAGGCTCATGAATTTGGCGAAAGTTGCCTCGATCTCCTCGATACCCGAGTAGTGATCGAGGTGATCGGCCTCGACGTTGGTCACGATGACCACGTTGGGGTTCAGGAACAGGAAGGAGCTGTCGGACTCATCGGCCTCGGCGACAAAATAGTCGCCCGAGCCGTTCTTGCCGTTCGTGTCATAGCCCTCGACGATGCCACCGATCAGGAAGCTCGGATCCAGACCCATGCGGTCGAGCATGGTGGCGCACATCGAAGACGTGGTGGTCTTGCCATGCGTGCCGGCAACAGCGACGGTGGTGTAGCCGTGGCCCAAAGCAGAGAGCATCTTGGCACGGGGCCACACGGGAATGCCAAGCTCACGAGCGCGCACGAGTTCAGGGTTGGACTCCGGAATAGCGGTGGAGACAACAACCACGTCGGGCTTGACCTCGTCGATCGTGGCGGCCTCATGGCCCACATGCACCTTCACGCCAGCGCGGGTAAGCTGGCGGATATAACGTGACGTCTTAAGGTCGGAGCCGGTAACGGCATAACCGCGCTCGTGCAGAACGAGGGCGATGCCGCTCATGCCGGCGCCGCCGATACCGATAAAGTGGGCGCTCTTAAACTCGGGCGCGGAGGTTGCAGTCTGGGAATCAGCCATGTGCTCGTGTACTCCTTGCGTAAACACTGCCTGTAACCCGTTAACTGTACCGCACCTACCGCATCAGCGCGAGGGCGACCGACGATATCCCGTCTAACTAACGCAAACCCTCTACCGCATCCGCCAGAAGAGCGGCGGCCCTATCCTGAGCCAGACCACGCGCCGCCTGACGCATGGCGTCGCGTGCCGCCGCGTCATCGACCAGGTGCAGCAGCTCATCGGCAAAGGCAGAACCGTCGATATCGGCATCGGCGCAGAGCACGCCGGCCCCGGCGTCGACCAGATAACGGGCATTGGTGGTTTGGTGGTCGGCTGTCGCATGCGGGTACGGCACGAGCACCGAAGGCACGGCGAGCGCAGCGATCTCGGCCACGCTCGATGCGCCCGAACGCGAGAGCACCAAATCGGCAGCAGCCAGCATATCGCCCATGTTGTCGATGTATGGCTGGACGCGGTAACGCTTCGCCTCCTCGGGCGTCAGCGCCAAAGCGCGCTCGGTCTCCTCAAAGCCGTCGGCACCAGTCGAATGCAACACATAGAGGTTCTTGCGCGAAAGCAGCTCGTTTTTGAGCGAAACCACGCGCTCGTTGAGGTGCTGGGCGCCAAGTGAACCGCCAAAGACGAGCAGCAGCGTAGCGTCCTCGGGAACGCCAAGTGCCTTGCGGCCGCGAGCGCGATCGCCCTCGATCACCGAGCGACGTACGGGGTTGCCGGTCATGAGCACGTGGTCAGGGTCACCTTCGCGCTCAAAGACCGAGCGCGCTGCCGGCACCGAGATGCACACGCGGGCGGCGTGGGAGTTCATCATCTTGTTGGCCAGGCCCGGAACAGAGTTCTGCTCATGCAGCAAATACGGAACGCCTGCGCCCTTGCACCACCCCAGCAGCGGAACCTCGACATAGGCACCAAAACCGATGGCAGCGTCGGGCTTGCCGACCTTTGAGAAATGACTGGCGAGCGCACGCTTGGCCTTGTTGACACGCCACAGCGAGGTCAGCGCCGTCCAAGGACGGGAGCGATCGAAGCCCGTAACCGTAATGGGCACAAAATCAAACCCAGCCTCGGGGACCAGACGACCCTCGAGCTTGCGCGACTGGCCCACGAACACAACGTGGTGGCCACGATCACGCAGCTCTTCGGCCAAGGCGAGCGCGGGGTTGATGTGTCCTGCCGTGCCGCCGGCTGCAATAGCAACGGTCATCTTATCGGTCATGGTAGTCCCTTCGTACACGCGGTCCCTGGTCGTCGGTGCGCAGACGCGCCGACGGGTCCGAGTTCAAATCGATTCGATTATATCCGCCGCCCGCGTTGCGAGGGCTGGGGCGCTGAGGACGACCTTGCGGCGCCGTTCGCTGACGCGGGCGGGCTGCCGGCTCGGTCGCAGAGCCATCTAGGACGGTAAAACCGTTACGCGAAGATCGCTCGCCGCGCACATGGGGCACGCCGGCGGTACTCTCATCCATAACGGCAAAGCTCTCGCGGCGACGGTCGTACTCATCGCGACGAGCGCTCTCGTACGAAACGCGCAGGATCAACCCGGCAAGCATAAGCGACACAATAATCGACGAACCGCCGTAGCTAATAAACGGCAACGGCTTGCCCGTCATGGGAAACACGTTGAGGATGCCCAACGCGTTAATCAAAAACTGCACCGCGAGAATGACCGCGGAGCCAGACGCCATAAGCGCGCCCCGACGATCGGTCGCCTGCTCGGCAATGCGAAACGCCGAATAGATCAGCATCGCAAACACCAAGAAGAACAGCACGGTTCCGACAAAACCGACTTCCTCGCCAATGATGGCCAAGATGTAGTCGTTGTGTGCCTCGGGCAGATACGAGTACTTCATGGTTGAGTTGCCGATGCCACGGCCGAACAGACCGCCCGAGGCAAAGGCCATGATGGCAAGCGTGGCCTGATAGCCGTCACCATACTCGTCGGCCCAAGGGTTCAAGGCAACCTGAATACGCACCATACGGTACGGCTCTGCGACAAGCGCAATCACGATCACGAGAATGCCGAAGATTAGCACGCCGATGATAAATCTGGGGTCGAGACCCGCAAACAACGCCATGCACATGAGGGTCAACAGGATGATCAGGACAGTACCGAAATCGGGCTGGATAAAGATCAGAAAGAGCGAAATGCCAAGGTAGATGCCCATCTTGCGAAGGAATTCGTTGATGTTGCCACCGGGCGAAAAGAAGCGATCAAGCATGATGGCCGAATACGCAATGGCAAATGGCTTTAAAAACTCGGAAGGCTGGAACTGAATGCCGGCGATGTTGAGCCAGCGCGTGGCGCCACGGCTGCCGCTGCCCACCAAGAACACCAGAAGCAGTAGCCCTATCATGCCTATGAGGAAGATCCTGAGCACATCCTCCCCAAACCAGCTGTCCGGCAAAACGCGCACGATGGCAATCAGCGCCAGAACACCGACCACTGCAAACGCGGCCTGTCGGCCCAGAAAAAACGTCGCCGAGCCATTCTCGTGCAGCGCCTCGACCGAAGACGCCGAGTACACCATCAGCAGGCCAAAGCATACCAAGGTAAACAAGCAGGCCATGAATATCAAACGGGGGCGCATGATACGGGCGGGAACGCCGGCAATATAGCGTTCGCTAAACGACTGCCCGCCGCGGCTGGAACGCGGTGTGATGCGCCGTGAGGAAGCACGGTCCGAGTCGGGCCTCCTCATACCTTGTCGGGGGCTCTCCTCTCTCACCGCAACCCCTATTCCATTTGTGATTTCGCTGTAGCGGCAAGCTGAGCCACGTAGTCCTTAAACACGCGGCCGCGCTCCTCATAGCCCGAGAACTCATCGAACGAAGAGCAGGCAGGAGAAAGTAAGATCACGTCACCACGGCTCGAAAGCGAACGGGCAACGTCCACGGCGTCGCGCAGGTCATCCGCCTGGGCGATATCCACATCGCCATCGACATCAGCCTCGTCCATAGCGGCGGTGAAGCGCTCGCGCGCATCGCCAAAACAGACGACCGAGCGCACGTTGTCCATAACGACGCGCGCGAAGTCCGTGAGCGGCGTGCCCTTATCGTGGCCGCCGAGCAGCAAGATCACGTCGGCGTCGGGAAATGCCGTCAGTGCCTTCTCGACCGCATCGGTGTTGGTCGCCTTGGAATCGTTGACGTAGCGCACGCCGTCAATCTCGCCACACGGCTCCACGCGGTGCTCGAGCGGCTGGAACGAGGCAAGACCGCGGCAGACACCGTCGACATCGGCACCGACTGCCAAGGCAGCCGTAGCAGCGCACAGGGCATTGATAACATTGTGATGGCCCGAGATCTTGAGCTCGGATGTAGCGATGAGCGGGGTCTCGACGCCCTTCAGACGCACGATCATCTTGCCATCGCGCACAAAGGCGGCATCCTCGCCCTCAGGCTCGTCAAAGGCAACCTTGCAGATGCGACGACCCGGCGTGTAGATGTACTCATCGAACTCGTGAATGCCGGCGTCTTCGACGTCGACAACTGCCAGATCGTCATCGACCATATTGTCAAACAGTTTGATCTTGGCAAGCGCATAGTTCTTATGGCTCTTATGCCAGCCCAAGTGGTCGGGAGTGATGTTGAGCAGCACCGCCACGCGGGGGTGAAGCTCGGTTGTCGTAGCAATCTGATAGCTCGAGAGCTCAGCCACAAACCACTCGTTGTGGGCTCGGCCGTCAATCTCGTTGACCGGCGGCTCGCCGATGTTGCCGACAGCAACGCTGGCCTCGCCGGCAGCCTTAAGCAGATAATCAGCCAGCGACGTGGTGGTCGTCTTGCCGTTGGTGCCCGTGATGGCAATCCAGTTATCGGGCGACAGGCGATAGGCAAACTCGGGCTCACCCATAATCTGGGCGGCATGCTCGCGCCCGGCCTTAAAGAAGCCCGAGAACTCCGAGATGCCCGGGCACGTCACGCATACGTCATAGGCGCCCTCGACCTGTTCGGTCCCATAGACAAACGACGCACCAGCAGCCTCGAGCGCACGCGTGGCGTCATTGGGCTCAGAGGTGCCGCCGCCATACACGGTAACGGCGCTTACGCGCTCGGGATGTGCCAGCGCCCAGCGGGCGACATCGAGACCGGATTTGCCCTGACCCAAAACGAGCAGGCTAAAGACATCAGCAAGAGGCATGAAAGACCACTATCCCAACTGGAAGAACAGGGCAAGGCCAACGGCACCAAAGGCCGCAGCGATAATCCAAAAACGGATGACGACCTTGGTCTCGGCCCAGCCCTTCTTTTCGAAATGATGATGGATGGGCGCCATAAGGAAGACGCGCTTGTGCGTAAAGTGGAAGTAGACAACCTGAATCATGACCGACAGGGTCTCAACGATAAACAGGCCGCCGATGATGAGGGAGACGACCTCGGTGTTGGTCATGATGGACGTGCAGGCAAACGCGGCGCCCAGGGCAAGCGAGCCGGTATCGCCCATAAAGATGCTCGCCGGATAGCAGTTGAACCACAGAAAGCCCAAGCAGGCACCGGCACACGCGGTACAGAAGATGGACAGGTTCACGTCTCCGTGCAAAAACGCCATGGCGGCCATGGCAAGCATGGCAATCATGGAGGTGCCGCCAGCAAGACCGTCAAGGCCATCGGTCAGGTTCACGGCATTGGAAAGACCGGCAATCATCAGCCAGCAAAAGACAATGTAGAGCCACGGGAACGAAAGGCCGCAGATGGTGGTCGAAAGAACACCGAGGTCAATCGTCAGGCCGCCGGGAAAACGAATCTCGGGGGCGACGCCGCACCAGTTGACGGCGAGCACCGTAAAGGTGACACAGATAATGGTTAGGCCGATCATCTTGGCATGGGGCGTCAGACCGAGCGAGCGCCCATGCGTAACGGAGGTCAGGTCGTCGATCAGGCCCAGCACGCCGGTCGCCAGCGTGGCGAGCAGCACGAGCACGAGCTCGGTGGTGAGCTTGCCCATCAGCAGACAGGTCAGCGAGATCGCGACGAGGATGACAACGCCACCCATGGTGGGCGTTCCCTGCTTAACCAAATGACGCTTGGGGCCGTCGGCACGAACCTGCTGGCCGATACCCTCGACCTTGAGTAGCTTGATCCACCACGGCATGAGCAGCAGCGCAATGGCAGCAGCGATGCCAAGCCCCAAAAAAGCCTGATACGTGGGATACGAGGGATTGCCGAACATGGGCTAGCACACACCTTCCACAAAGCGGTCGAGCTCAACAAAACGGGAACCCTTGACCAGTACAACATCATGTTTTTCAAGTGCGCCGCCCATACGGTCAAGCACCTGTTGATAATCGGAAAACACCTGGATGCGGTCCTCATCCATACCCATCATGCGCGCGGCATCGGCCATAAGCTGGGCCAGCTCACCACCCACGCACGCCAGCATGTCGAGCTTCTTGGCGGCGGCATAGGCGCCCACGAGCTCATGCATGCGAGGAGCCTCATCGCCCATCTCGCCCATCTCGCCCAGGATCGCCATACGAGACCCCGTGCACGAAAGCGAGCACAGCAGGTCGAGACCGGCTGCCATGGATTCGGCACTGGCGTTATAGGAATCGTCGATGACGCGGGCACCGCTCTTGGCGCGCTTGATCTCCTGGCGGTGACCGGTGATCGTGAGGCCCCTAAAGGCAGCATCGATCTGCTCGGGCGTCAGGCTCAGGCGATAGGCAACCGCGGCGGCCTTAACGGCATTTGGGACGGACTGCACGCCGGGGATGGCAAGCATGGTATCGATCGTCTCGCCCTGGCCAAAATCGAGCGTAAAGACCGGACGGCCCTCGTCATCAACACGAATGTCGCGGGCACGGACCTCATCGTCGTCCGAGACGCCGGCCAGCATCACGTCGATACCAGCAGGCTGGGCGAACGTATCGCGAATGAACGGCGTAAAGTCGTCCTCGCCGCCCAAAACCAGCAGCGGCAAGAAGTCGCCGGCGGCGCACATGCCCTGGACAATCTCGGCCTTAGCGCGGGCGATGTTCTCGCGGCTGCCCAAAATGCCGATGTGAGAGGTACCAATCTTGCTCACGATGGCAAGGTTGGGATTGGCGGACTGGGACAGGCGCTCAATCTCGTGGAAATGGTTCATGCCCATCTCGAGCACCAGGACCTCGGTATCGGCCGGAGCGGAAAGCACCGTGAGCGGCATGCCGATCAGGTTATTGAAATTGCCCTTGGTGGCCCAGACACGATAGCGCTTGGCGAGCACGGCGGCGAGCACGTCCTTGGTCGTCGTCTTGCCGATGGAACCGGTAATGCCAACGACCAGGCAGCCAAGCTCCAGGCGATACGTGTGCGCCAAACGCAGCAGAAACTCCTCGGGATCATCGGTCAGCAGGATGGCGCACCCCTTGTCCTGCGCCAGCGAGACCAGCTCGGCCTCGGGCTCACGCGTCATCACGACGGCGCCGGCACCCGACTGGACGGCACGGGAAGCAAAATCATTGCCGTCGACGTTTTCACCGGGAAAGGCGACGAAAATCGTCCCTTCCTCGACCTGGCGCGAGTCGATAACGCACCCGCGGCATACCCGATCGGCTTCTCCCGTCACGGTTCGGGCCCCTGTTGCGGCCGCGAGGTTGTTGACGGCGATCTCTATCATTGCAGCTCCCCTGTAAACCTAATAATGCTATCGGCGTATTGTATCCCAGCGCCGCACATGCGTGGTGCAGGGCATGTGAACACCCTCATATGGGACAACAAACCACGCCCCAAAGATTGTAACCCCCCTACTTCGTGTGCGGGATACCCAGCACGTCGAGCGCGTTGGCCATAATGGACTGGAACGGCACCGCAGCGGCATCTGAGCCGCTCGGCGTTCCGTCGAGCGTGATATAGCACAGCACCTTGGGCGATTGTGCCGGTGCAAAGCCCATAAAGGACGACATGTAGTTCTCCTTGAGGTAGCCGCCGTTCTCGTCGGCACGTTCGGCCGTACCGGTCTTACCCGCCACGTCATAGCCGTCAACCGCGCCGCCAACGCCCGTTCCCTCGGACACGACCGTCTGCATGCACGATGTCACCTGGGATGCGGCGTCCTCCGAAATCGCGCGCTCGCCTTCGCCCCAGTCCTTCTCGTCGCCTTTGCTGGACTTATAGAAGTGCGGTGTCATCATCACGCCGCCGTTGGCGATGCCGCCCACGGCACGTGCGATCTCAATCGGCGAGACGGACAGTGCCTGTCCAAAGCTCATCGAGCCCAGCGTGGCGCCGTCATACTGGTCACGCTCCTTGACGATGCCCAGGCTCTCGCCCGGAAAATCGACACCCGAGCTGTGACCGATGCCCCACTTGTCCACATAGGCGGCAAAGTCGTCGGCACCGATCTTGCGCCCCACCAGGACAAAGCCCACGTTGGACGAACGGCGCATCATCTCGCGCACATCCATGGTCATGGCGTAGTCGCGCTTGTCGGCATCGGTGACGGTATCGTCGCCCACCTTGATGCTCGCCGGCACCTCAAACGACGTACTCGATCGCACGACGCCCAAGTCGAAGCCGGCGCCTGCCACGAGCGTCTTAAAGACCGAGCCGGGCTCGTAGGCGTCGGTGACCAGGCGCAGATTCATATCCTCGGTCTTGGCATTCTCCAGATCGGTCTGGTCGTAGGTCGGGTACGAGCAGGCTGCCAAAATCTCGCCTGTCGTAGGATCGGTGACCAGCGCCGAGCCGTTCTTGGCCTTAGTCTTCTCAACTGCCTCTGCCAGGGCATCCTCGGCCGCACGCTGGATATTGACGTCGAGCGTCGTCACGATATCAACGCCGTCGACCGCAGCCACCTTTTTATAGGCACCGCCCGCGATATAGCTGCCGTCCCTCGCGCGCTCGCGTACGAGGGAACCGTTCGTGCCGGTCAGAAGCTTGTTGTATTGCTTTTCGAGACCCGTCAAGCCGTCGTTGTCTACATTCACTACACCCAGCACCTGCGATGCCAGATTGCCGTATGGATATACGCGCTTCATGGCCTGCTCAAAAAGCACGCCGGGCAGGTTCTTCTTCTCCAGCGCCGCAACATCGTCTTCGTCCACCTGGCGCTTGATATACACCCAGGTTCCATCGGACTCAACGAGCTTGCGGCAGGTCTTTTTATCGATTCCAGTTGCCTTGACCAGCGCCGACACCGTCTTGTCAACATCCTCGACAAGCTGCGGGTTCACGGCGATGTTGCGACATTCGACCGACGACGCCAACACGTTGCCGTTGCGGTCGTAGATGGTGCCGCGTTTGGCATAGAGGGTCTGCGCAAGCAGGCGGCGCGCATCGGCACGCTCGCGCAGTTTATCGGCTTCGACAATTTGATAGTCGGCAAGGCGAAAGACGCCCAAGCCCAAGCCAAGCCCGATGAAGCCCATGACGGCTTTGCGGCGAGGCAGAGGTGCGCCTGTGAGCCATTCGGTCGACGAACTCTTGCGCGACCCGGTGTTATGCACTTGAGGGCCGCCCGAGCCGCGAAGTCGCGACGCCGGGTCGTTGCCACGGGACTGCCCGGCGTTGTAAGATTGCCGACCCGTTCCTTGATAACCAGAACGTCCCCGCGACGAGGGACGTCCAGAACCGCGGCCCCCATCGGAACCGCGGCGATAGTCATTTGTCATACTCAGCTACCGTCTTGCTACTGAGCGGTCGCGGTCGCGTTGGCGCCCGCGGCTGCATCCTGCGAAAAGTCAAGTGTAACGCTCTCGCTGGGCTCCACCATGCCATAAGCGCCCGCAAGGTCGCGAATGCGCGTGTCGGCGCCATAGACCGAATGCATGACCTCCAGGTCGGAGCTCTCATCGGTCGCCTTTTCGAGCGTGCTGGTAAGCTCGGCGTTGCTGTTGAGCACCTGGGCCGTAACGCCGGCGAGCGCCACGCGGGCGACGCCGATCGTCATGAAGATAGCCGCAATGATGCAAAACGTTTTAAGAACGCTCATGAAAACCGGGCTTACCGCCTGGTTTGCCTGACGGCCCGCGCCCGTGTAGACATCAAAGCGCGGCGCGCGCTGCTCACGGGGAGCAACGGGGGCCTGCGGCGTCTCACGATAGGCGGGCATGGCGTTCATATCATAGGCGAGTGCTGCGCTTGAAGTGTTGTAGCCCATGATATGCCGCCTCCCATCCCGAGTACGTTGGTAGTGTGTTTAAGCTTCGTTTATGGTGCGAGCGGGAGGTCCAATATCGCGCGGTCGCGCCTACAGACGCTGCGCCACGCGGATTTTGGCTGATCTCGCCCGAGGGTTGCGCTCAACCTCATCAGGCTGGGCAACCAAGGGTTTGCGGGTGATGACCTTGAGTATCGGCACGTTGCCGCACACGCACACCGGAATCTCCGGCGGACACGTGCACCCCTGGCTCATCTCCTTAAAGTGGTTCTTTACGATACGGTCCTCGAGCGAGTGATACGAGATGACGCAGATACGTCCGCCCGGGTTGAGCCACCTGGTGGCGGCATCAAGCCCTCGTTCGAGCACATCGAGCTCGTGATTGACCTCGATGCGAATGGCCTGGAAACTTTTCTTGGCCGGGTGTCCGCCATGCCGACGAGCGGCAGCCGGGATACCCGCCTTGATGATCTCGACAAATTGGCCGGTGGTTTCGATCGGTTCTTGCTCGCGGCGGCGCACAATCTCGCGCGCGATCTGCGAGGCGAACTTCTCTTCGCCGTAGACGCGTAGAATCCGGGCGAGGTCGTGTTCGTTATAGGTGTTGATGACCTCAGCTGCGTTTAAGGTGTTATTACCCGGATCCATCCGCATGTCCAATGGGGCGTCCTCGTTATACGAAAAGCCCCTGCCAGGGATATCGAGTTGCGGTGACGAAACGCCCAAATCGAACAGGAAGCCATCGACCCCGGGCACCTCGGCCGAGCAAAGCAGCTCGTCCAAGTCGCCGAAGTTGCCCTTCAGCAGCTGGTGCGGAACGCCGGGAACCTCGCGGTCCAGACGGGCGCCAGCGGCCTCGAGGGCCATGTCGTCCTGATCGACGCCGAGCAAAAGGCCCGTCTCCCCCACCTGCGCGGCCATCTTTACCGAATGGCCGGCACCGCCAAGGGTGCAATCGCAGACAACGGAGCCGCTCTTTAGCCGCAGCGACTCAAGCACTTCGCCGAGCATGACAGGTTCATGCCGATATTCTTGTGTCAAGATCCCACGCTCCATCCGTTACCCGTGCCTTGCCCTTACGAGAAGAAGAGGTCCAGCAGGGCCTCATCGTCATCGTCCTCATCGGCCGCGGCGCGATCCCAAACCTCAAGGTGGTCGTAGTTGCCCACAACCGTGACCTCGCGGTCGAGGTTCGCCTGCTTGCGGAGAGACTCGGAAAGACCGATACGACCGGCGCTGTCCACGTCCATCGACGTGGTGCGCTTGTTGATCGCCCTCATGAGCTTCTGGTCATTAATGTCACGCGGGTTAAAACCCTCGTGGCCCTCACGACCCGCGAAGAGTCCTTCGACCCACTTATCGAAGGCCTCGGCAGAGAACACGTACAGAGCATCGACATCCAGGGCTTTGAACACGCGAACGTGCTCTCCAAGCTCCTCGCGAAGGGGTGCAGGCAGGGACAGACGACCTTTTGCATCGAGATTGCGCTCGTATGCACCAGTCATTCCCATGTGCGCCCTCCCCTCGGTTACTCAGATGGCACGTACGCGGGGAACCACCCCGCCTGTCGACGTCATTAATAATATGGGGAACCGCCCCATTTTTCAACACCTTTCCCCACCCCTTCCCCCACTCCGCCCCACCACTCCACCCACCATATATCGCAAAACACCCCAAGCATATGTTCGAAAACACAATATGTTGTGTTTACAGCAACGGCGGGATGCCACCTGTGGCACCCCGCCGTTCAACCTCAACCTTCAAGTTGACCTTGAGGCGATTTTTGCGTCCCTTTACATGCCGTTCACGTCGCCCCCAAACTCCCCCACCCAAGGCACATGCGGCCCACCACCGCGACGCCAAGTGGCGAAAAATGGGACGGGCCCCAGATTGCCCATGCGCGCGCAAAAGCACGCCGCGGCAATCTGGAGCCCGTCCCCAAATACCTATAAATATGCAGGTCAGCGATGTGTTAACGATGTGCCAGCGGGTGCGCCGCCAGATAGACCTCGGTCAGTTGCGTACGATCGACATGCGTGTAGACCTGCGTGGTCGATATATCGGCATGTCCCAAGATCTCCTGTAGCACACGGAGGTCTGCGCCGCCCGCAAGCATATGGGTGGCAAAGGAGTGACGCAGCGTATGGGGATGGAGCCCCACCAGTCCCACCTGGCGCCCGTAGCGCTCACAGATGGCATGGATGCCCTGGCGCGACAGACGGCGGCCGTTCTTATTTAAAAAGACCGCCGAGGTCTCGGTTCCGCGGGCATGGGCCGCCAAGCGAGAACGCCCCTCAGTTACATAAAGCGTCAGAGCTCGCGCCGCGCTTCCTACCAGCGGGGACAGGCGTTCCTTTGAGCCCTTACCGCGAACGAGCACAAAGCCATCGTCGATATGGATATCGCCCACATCGAGCCCCACCAACTCGCTCACACGCAAACCGCATCCGTAGAGCACTTCCAAGATGGCATGGTCGCGCAAGCCCATCTCGCCCTCGGGGAAGTCTTGATCGAGCAGCGCCGAGACATCCTCCACCGATAGATACTCCGGCAAACGCTCAGCCTTTTTAGGCAGGCGCAACGCCGCCGTTGGATTTTGGGCCACAGCCCCATCGCGCACCAAAAAGGCATGTAGGCCCTTCACGGCCGCAAGCGCACGCTCCACCGAGGCATCCGAATAGCCCCCATCGCGACGGTCGGCGACAAAGCCCTCCACGACCTGACGGGTCACCTCTTCAAAAGACACAATACCCGCCCGCTCCAGATAGGCGCAGTACGTCGTCAGGTCACGACGGTAGGCCGCAATCGTGTTGCGCGCCAAACCCCGCTCGACCGCGAGGTAATCGAGATACTCCCCCGCCGCCACGGCGAGCGACGAGGGAGTAGCTTCGGTATGTTCCTTATTCGCCGGCACCCTTAGTCCGTAGCGAGGTTCATGGGCGTCACCTGCAGACGGTCGACACCCTCGTGCTGGCCGATCGAAGCGCGCACGAACTCGCGGAACAGCGGCTGCGGGTTGGTCGGGCGGCTCTTGAACTCGGGATGAGCCTGGGTTGCCACATACCACGGATGCACGTCGCGCGGCAGCTCGACCATCTCGACCAGGCGCTCGTCGGGCGACAGACCCGAGATAACCAAGCCGGCGTCCTCGAGCTGGTCACGGAAGGCGTTGTTGAACTCAAAGCGATGACGGTGACGCTCGTAGACGAGCTCCTCGCCATATGCCTCGCGAGCAAGGGTATCGGCGGCGAGCTTGCACGGATAGGCGCCCAGGCGCATGGTGCCGCCCTTCTCGGTCACGTCCTCCTGCGAGCTCATCAGATCGATGACGCTAAACGGGCCGTCCGGATCGAACTCGGAGGAGCTGGCGCCGGCAAGGCCGACGACGTTGCGGGCGAACTCGCACACGGCCACCTGCATACCCAGGCAAATGCCCAGATACGGAATCTTGTGCTCACGGGCAAACTCGGCCGCGAGGATCTTGCCCTCCAGGGCGCGCTTGCCAAAGCCGCCGGGGACCAGGATGCCCGAGGCGTCGCCCAAAACCTCAGAGACATTCTGCTCGTCGAGGCTCTCGCCGTCGACCAGCTGGACGTCCACATGGCGATCGTAGAAGACGCCCGCATGGTGCAGGGCCTCGATAACCGACAGGTACGCATCGGGCAGCTGCGTGTACTTGCCCACGACGGCGATCTTCACCTTGTCGGCGTGATGGTTGGCGTGATTCTGTTTGCGCAGGAACTCATTCCACTCGCTCATGTCGCGCTCACGCGGGTCCAGACCCAAGCGCTCGCAAATGCGCAGGTCAAAGTCCTGCTCGGCAAGCAGCTGCGGAACATCGTAAATGCTCGCGCAGTCCTCGTTGGTAAAGACACAATCGGTGTCGACGTCGCAGAAGCTTGCGATCTTTCCGCGGATAGCGTCATCGATATGGTGGTCGGAGCGCAGCACGATGATATCGGGCTGGATGCCAAAGCTGCGGAGCTCCTTGACGGAATGCTGCGTGGGCTTGGTCTTGACCTCGTGGGCGGCGGCGATATAGGGAACGAGCGACACGTGGATGTAGCAGACGTTCTCGGGGCCGGCCTCCTTGCGGTACTGACGGATGGCCTCGACAAACGGTTGGGACTCGATGTCGCCGATCGTGCCGCCCAGCTCGGTGATGACTACATCGGAGCCGGTCTGCTCCTCGATGCGGCGGAACTTGTCCTTAATGGCATTGGTGACGTGAGGAATCACCTGCACGGTACCGCCCAAAAAGTCGCCGCGACGCTCGCGGGCGATCAAGCTCTTATAGATGGCGCCGGTCGTAAAGTTGGAATCGCGGGTCAGGTTCTCATCAATAAAGCGCTCGTAATGACCCAGGTCTAGGTCGGACTCGTAACCATCCTCGGTAACGAAGACCTCACCATGCTGGAACGGGCTCATGGTACCGGGGTCGACGTTCAGATACGGGTCGGCCTTCTGCATCGTTACTTTGTAGCCACGCGACTTGAGCAGACGGCCCAGCGAGGCCGCGGTGATACCCTTGCCCAGGGACGAAACCACGCCACCGGTTACGAACACATGCTTGGTCATATTGAGTTACCTGCGCTTCCCGTAGAAGTTGTTTATCCACATCTTACGGGTCTTCATTGTAATACTCGCGCCGCGGACCGTTCGCAATTTTTCTCGCGTGCGATTGCATTTCTCAATCTTGAAACAAAACGCCGCCCGGTTTCCCAGGCGGCGTCGCTATGGCAAGGGTTACATGCTGCTATCGATCAGCAACCGCGTCCTCAAGCATTTCTTGAACGAGCATGCCGGTACGGACGCCCTCAAGATACCATTCGCCACGTTCGGTGAGGCAAATGCCATTTGCAAGCTGACCGCCGTCGTCGCTATAACGCGAGACGACATCAATCATGCCTTCGGAATCCAAGCGATCGATTGCGGCGCGGGCACGATAAGGAGACACCCCCACGTGCTCGGCAAGCGTTTTGCGCGAGAAACCATACGGCCCGCCATTGTCTTCGGTTTGCTGGTCGATCTCCATCAACACCAGCACCTCGACACGCTTCATATCGTTGACACTCGCACGACCCTTGCCCGCCATAGCAGCCTCCTCAAACCGAGCACGAGCATCTAACGCGCCGTGCGCGACCGACACACCTCACGATGGCAGGTAATATCCATCATGCGGCATCCCGCTAAGGATGAAACAGTTACGGTTATTGTATACCGCTCAAATTGTTTCTAGGCAGGTAAACAGCTATTTTTCGCCAAAATAGACGCTTTATTGATCAAAAAGCCGTACCGGGCGCTGACCCGATACGGCCAAAATGCAATGCAATTACCGCGGTGCTTCAAACTTAGCGATGGAAGAAACCGCGGCGCTCAAACTTGGGCTCGCAGCACACGTTGATACCCAGTTTGCGCAGCACCGTCTCGTCCGTCGGCGAGATAATCACGCTAAAGAAGGCATCGCAACCGCGCAGCTGCTCCAGGCCAGAAAGGACGCGAGCGGCCGTCTCACTCGTGGCCGAGGTGATCGACAGCGCCATAAGCGTCTCGTCGGTGTGGAGGCGCGGGTTTTTGCTGCCCAGGAAATGCGTCTTGAGCTTGCTGATAGGCTCGATCGCCTCATCGCTAATGACCTCGAGCTCAAGGTCGACGCCCGAGACATGCTTGAGGGCGTTCATAATGAGCGAACTTGCGGCGCCCAGGCGCGTGGAGGTCTTACCGGTCACCACGGAGCCATCGGGCATGACCATGGCACCCACGGGACCACCCGTCAGCTGCTCCCTGGTGAGGGCCGCCGAGCGCGCCGGCGAGTAGTTCTTATCGATGCCGGCTTTCTTCATAATAATCTTGAGACGGTCGACTTGTTCATCGCCCACGCCGGTACGGCGCACATTTTCGACCGCGGTAAAGTAGCGGCGGACGATCTCCATCTTGGAAGCGTCGCGGCAGGCATCGTCATCGGTGATGGCAAAGCCGACCATATTGACGCCCATGTCCGTAGGGCTCTGGTAGGGGCTCTTGCCCAAGATCTTTTCCATCAGGGCACGGACTACCGGGAAGGCCTCGACGTCGCGGTTGTAGTTGACCGTGGTCTTGTTGTAGGCCTCAAGGTGGAACGAATCGATGATATTGGCGTCGTCGAGGTCAGCCGTGGCGGCCTCGTAGGCAATATTGACCGGATGCGTCAGAGGAAGATTCCA
>DBFBEA010000095.1:0-14545 GCA_048248475.1 Collinsella sp.
GGAGCAGGTTATGCTCATCTCCGTCGAGATGTGCGGCTTCTCCAAGGGCGAATCGGACTCGCGTATCCGTAAGCCCGTGGCTAAGAAAAAGATCAAGCTGCTCACGTCGACGGTGCTCCACTGGGAGGATGGCTCGGACGAAACCACCTACGACCACTGGATGAACGGCGCTATCAAGAACAACTACACGCGCGAGGTCGCCCAGAAGATTTGGGACGATGTTCTCGAGTTCGCATCTTACGCCTTCAACAAGTCGCACTCCGCCGGCTATGCCATCCTGGTTATGCAGACGGCGTGGCTCAAGGCGCACTATCCGCACGAGTACATGGCGGCCGTTCTGACGTCCTATACGGGCAAGACCGACAAGATCGTGCACTACGTCTCGGCGTGCCGTCATGACGGCATCCCCGTGCTTTCGCCAGATGTCAACGAGTCCGGCACCGAGTTCACGGCTACCAAGGAGGGCGTGCGCTTTGGCCTGGCCGGCATCCGCGGCGTGGGTACCGGCGTGGCGCAGGCGATTATCGCCGAGCGCGAGGCGGGCGGCCCGTTTAAGACGCTGCACGACTTTGTCGAGCGCGTGGACTCGAGCCAGGCCAACCGCCGCGTGATCGAATCACTGATCAAGGCAGGTGCCTTCGACTCCACGGGCTATCCGCGCCGCCAGATGATGCACTTTGTGGACAAGAACAACCCCGAGAACATCATCGACGCCGCGATAAAGCGCCAGAAGGACCGCGCGAGCGGCCAGACCTCGTTCTTCGACATGTTTGGTGATGTTGAGGGCTCGGGTTTCGAGGTCAGCGTGCCCGATCCGGACGGCCAGGAATGGGACCGCCACCTTAAGCTGAGCCAGGAGAAGGAGGTTCTGGGCATCTATGTCTCGGACCACCCGCTGCGCCCGTTTGAGTATGCGCTCAGCAAAGCGCGCGACTTCTCGTTCTCGCAGATCGACACCGGCTACGAAGTTCAGAATCCTACGGGCGGCACCATCAACCAGGAGATTCCCGAGGGCAAAGCGCTGTGGTGGGCCGGCATGGTCTCGAGCGTGTCCAAGCGCGTGACCAAAAACGGCGACCCCATGGGCATCGTGCAGCTCGAGGACATGGAAGGCGAGGCCACCGTCGTCGTGTTTCCCAAGACCTATAAAGAGGCCGAGGGATACCTGTACGGCGAGGTCGATCCCGAGACCGGTGCGCAGCTGTCCGACGCCTTTGTACGCATCAAGGGCAAGCTCGAGCGCTCGGACCGCGGCGACCAGATCATCGCGCAGGAGATCGTGCCGCTGGAGCTCAACGAGGAGAACAACAAGCCCAAGGTGTTTGAGGTCATGGTGCCCAACAGCCGCTTTAGCCAGGGCAATATGGCGCGCCTGGCCACGGTGCTCACCACCAACCCGGGCGGCGACCGCGTGGAGATCTTTATCGAGCAGGTGGACGGGCGCGTGCTGCGCGCCGAGGTGCCTGCCAAGGTCAACGCGCGCTCGATTCCGCTGCTGGCCGAGGCCAAGGCCATTGTGGGCAACCAGGGCCGCGTGACGGTGATTTAAAATGATTTTTCTGGGACGGGGATTAAAAAATCATTTTGGATGACGTGTAGCGGAAGACCAGTTTTTCTGGGACGGGGAATGATTTTTTCATCCCCGTCCCAGAAAAATCATTTGGCGTGCGAGATTGGAGGAAGTGATGGCACAGGGGACGTTTGTGCAGGCGCTCCGGAAAGAGGCGGCGCTGAGCGGCACCTTTATGAAGGGGCGTTCTCTCATGCTCAACGGCGCCGTGCTGTCGATCGAGGACAGCGGCTCGCGCTTCTCCAAAAACGTGACGGTTGAGGGTGCAGTGCGCGGCTCGCGCGGCGACCTGTACAAGACGCACGTGGCGCTCGACATGGACGAGCACGAGGTGATCGACTACGACTGCGATTGCCCCGCTGCCTATCGCTACCCCGGCATGTGCAAGCACGCCATCGCCACGGCGCTGGCGTACCTGGACGCCAGCGGCATTGAGCCTGTTGAGGGTCTGCGCACACCGGTTCGCACGTTTACGGCGGCACCTAAGCAAGCCGCGCGTCCTGCGTCTGCCGCACCGGCGGTCAACCCTAACTTTCCCTTCCCGGCGCCCGTCCCCACGAGCCCGAGCCTCATGAAGGCACTCTCCGATCTTTCGGACGCGCGCATGGATGAGTTGGCGGGCATGCGCCGCAAGCTCGCCGGCACTGTCGACCCCGATGCCCCCAAGGCGGTGTTGGAGCCCTCGCTGGTGCCGTACTACAATCCGCTGTTTGCCGACCGCTTTAGCTGGGCGCTCGAGCTTCGCATCCGCTGCGGCTCGGTGTCCTACGTGGTCAAGGACATCGACGGCATGGCCGCCGCCTACGTGCGCGGCGGCACGTTCTCGTACGGCAAGAAGCTCACATTCCTCCATACGCCCGAGGCCTTCGACGAGGTTTCGGTGCGCCTGCTCGACCTTGTTGTGGCAACGGTTGTGTATCTGAGCGACATCACGAGTTCGCGTTCGGCGTCGTACGATTTTGCACGCAGCGGCTTTGTCGCCGAGCGCCAGCTGCCGCTGTCCGAGCATGACATCGTATACATGCTGGACTTGCTGCGTGGCCGGACCATTTCCTTTGAGCCCGCCTGGTCGCGGGGAACGACGACGCATCGTTCCTACGAGGTAACGGTTGAGTTGTCGCCGGTGGGGGAGGACGAGGCCTCGGCAAAACAGCCGCCGCTCCTTGCCGCCAAGATCGCGCCGGCGGCCAGTGGTAGCTACGACCTGCGCCTGCCCGCCGATATGTACTGCTTTGCCTCGGGCGACGTTGCCTATCTGGTCGACACGCACCGCGCGCGCCGCGCCGATGCGGCGTTTGCCCAGCATGCCGCACCGTTTCTGTCGCGTCTGCTGCCCTGTCGCACGCCGGTCCATATCGCCGCCGAGCAGGTGGGCGAATTCTGCCGCATGGCACTGCCCGTGCTGCGCGAATACACTGACCTCACCGCTCCCGCCGTGCTCGACACCGTGGCGCCCGAGCCGAGCTTTGCCATGGCAATCGGTGTCGACGACGGGCTTGTGACCTGCAAGATTACGGTTGCCTACGGCGATTGGTCGGCAGATCTCTTTAGCCTGGGTGCTCCGGGAAGCCCCTTCGAAGAGCAGCGCCCTGGTGTGCCGCCGCGCGACGAGATAGCAGAGTTTCGCGTTATGGACACGGCGGCCCTGTATTTCGACTTTTACGAGAGCGGCCTGGCGTTTGAGGAGCGCGACGACGAGAGCCTGTTCCACTTGCTGACCGAGGGCCTGTCTGCCCTGTCCGAGCTGGGCGAGGTCATGCTCAGTGATCGTCTGCGCCAGATCTCGGTGCGCCCTGCGCCCAAGCTTTCGGTGCGTGCAACCGTCAAGAGTAACCTGCTCGACGTCGAACTGGGCGCGAGCGGCCTTTCGGCGGCAGACCTTGCCATCTACCTCGACTCCTACAAGCGCCACCAGACGTTTGCGCGCCTGACGTCCGGCGACATCGTACGCCTGGACGAGGGTGCCCGCGCCGCATTTGGTCTTGCTGAGGACCTGGGCGTCGATGCCGTCGACCTGCTCGACGGCGTGTCGCTTCCCGCGTCGAGTACCCTGTTTGTCGATAGCATGCTTGTACGCACGCCCGCGCTCGAAGCTGATCGCGACGCCGCGTTCCGTCGCACCGTCGAGCGCTTGGATACGCTCGGCAAGATGGACTTTACGGTGCCGGTCTCGCTCAAGGCCACACTGCGCGGCTATCAGGTCGACGGCTACCAGTGGCTCGGTTCGCTCGAGCATCTGGGCCTCGGCGGTATCTTGGCCGACGACATGGGCCTGGGCAAAACGTTGCAGATGATCGCACATATCCTGGCGCGCGTGGAAGCGGGGGACGCCAAGCCCACGCTCGTGGTGTGCCCTGCGTCGCTCGTGTATAACTGGACTGCCGAGCTGGAGCGCTTTGCGCCTTCGCTCGACGTGTGCGCCATCGTGGGTGCCAAGGCGCAGCGCCGCGTGCAGATAGCCGGCGCCGACGAGCATAACGTGGTCGTGACGTCGTATGACCTCATGCGCCGCGATATCGACGAGTATGCCGAGCAGGACTTTGCCCGCGTTGTGCTCGATGAGGCCCAGTACATTAAAAACCCGCTCACCCAGGTGGCCCGCGCTGCCAAGCGCCTGCCGGCCGGCGTGCGCTTTGCCCTGACGGGAACGCCCATCGAGAACCGCCTGTCCGAGCTCTGGAGCATCTTCGACTTTCTGATGCCGGGACTTTTGGGGACGCGCGAGTCGTTTGCTAAGCGCTTTGAGAGCCCCGTAGAGCATGCCGAGGGCGATAGTGCCGCTCGCCTGCAGGCGCTCGTGTCGCCGTTTGTGCTGCGTCGCGTAAAGGAAGACGTGGTTGCCGACCTGCCCGAAAAGATCGAAGACACCGTCATGGCGCAGCTCACCGGCGAGCAGCGCAAGCTCTACCTGGCCAACCAGGACCGCATCGCCCAGCAGGTGCAGCACCGCGAGGCATCCGAGTTTAAGAAAGACAAGCTCAAGGTGCTCGCCGAGCTCACCAAGCTGCGCCAGATCTGCTGCGACCCGCGTCTACACTACGAGGATTACAAGGCGGGGAGCGCCAAGCTCGACGCTTGCATGGAGCTCGTGCACGGTGCGCTCGACGGCGGGCACCACATTCTGCTGTTCAGCCAGTTCACGGGCATGCTCGATATCATCGGCAAGCGCCTGGCCAAGGAGGACATCGGCTTTCTTAAGCTCACGGGCGCTTCGTCCAAGGAGAGCCGTGCCAAGATGGTTGCGCAGTTCCAAGCGGGCGAGGTGCCGGTGTTTCTGATCTCGCTCAAGGCGGGCGGCGTGGGCCTCAACCTGACGGCGGCCGACGTGGTCATCCACTACGATCCGTGGTGGAACGTTGCCGCGCAGGACCAGGCGACCGATCGCGCGCATCGTATTGGCCAGCAACATACCGTGACCGTGTACAAGCTCATCGCCAAGGACACGATCGAGGAGCGCATCATGCAGATGCAGGAGTCCAAACGCGACCTGGTCAACAGCGTGCTCGGCGGCGACGGCATCTCCTCGGCGCTGTTTACCCGCGAGGATGTTCTGGCACTGCTCGGCGGTGACGGGCGTTAACCCGCTTGGGTGAGGCCGCCAGAGCGGATAGCCCGCGCTGTCCCATCGTCCCCGCTCGTTATGTGTTCATTTGCGATGCCGTGGATGGTTCGCTTGCCTTTGGGCATAAGAACCTCAAGAACATCGGCACATCAGCAAAGGAGAACATCATGGCGAAATTCTTTAAGGACCCCGATGGCAAGCTCATTGCCGCCCTTGGCAACGACGTTGCAACCCCTGCCGGCTGCACGGAGCTGACCGCGAACACCGAGGACGCGGCGCACGAGAAGCACGTGCCCGTCGTCGAGAGCGAGCGCGACGGTCACGTGATCCGTGCGCGCGTGGGCTCGGTCGAGCATCCTATGGTGCCCGAGCACTACATCGAGTGGATTGCCCTTGAGGCCGAGGGCCGTCTGGAGGTCCATTACCTCCAGCCCGGCATGAAGCCCGCGACGTTTTTTGCCGGCGGCTCCAAGACCGGTACCGTCTACGCCTATTGCAACCTGCACGGGCTGTGGTCCGCGACGTTCTAGGAGCGCGCCCCCGCTCGGGGTATCATAGCTAGCATATGCACATGCGAGCGCCGACTGCATCATGCGGCCGGCGCTTTTACTACGACAACGATGGTTTACGACGGAAAGGGCTGAGCCATGAAGCTCGCACTTGCACAGATCGATATGCGCCTGGGTGATATTGAGGGTATCTGCGGTCGCATCGAGGACCAGGCGCGCCTGGCCCATGAGCGCGGTGCGCGCGTGTTGTGCGTGCCGGCTCCGCTCTTTATGGGAGCCCTGCCCGGCGGCCTGGTGGGCGCTGCCGACTTTGAGCACGACATACTTGCCGGCTTGACCGGCGTCGCCGAGCGTATCCAAGAGCTCGATATGATCTGCATCGTGCCCGCGGCAGTTTCGTTTGAGGGCCAGCCCCTGCTCGACTACATGATGCTCAAGGACGGCCATGTGGTGCCGGCCCGTTCGAGCATTGCCCTGCAGCGCGGTGGGAGCGGCGATGCCCGTTGGGCACCGCCGGTGTTTGACGTGGACGGCGTGCGTATCGCCGTGATCTTTGACTTGGACCGCGAGCTCGAGATGCTGCCGACCGGCGTCGACCTCATTGCCTATTTCCAGTTCAACGCGTTTGATATGACCGACCGCGAGACGGCTGCGATCGCCGCCGTGCGCAGCGGAGCCTATCGCAAGATCGCATCTAAGCGCAGCGTGTGGTTTGCCTGCATGGCGCCGGTCGGTGCGTACGACGAGTCGGTGTATACCGGCGGGTCGTTTGTACTCGACGACTGCGGTCGCGTGGTGGCCCAAGCGCCGTGTTTTGAGGAGAGCCTACTGGTTCAGGAGATCCAGCGCGGTGTGATGCTCGATGCCCTGGAAGACCACGAGCTGCCCGAGTTTCGCTCCGAGGAATGGCTGTGGCAGGCGCTGGTGCTTGCCGTTCGCGATAACGCCCGCGCCCGCGGTACGTCGCGTGCCGTGGTGGCGCTCGAGGGCGACCTGCCGTCGTCCCTGCTGGCGGCGCTTGCCGTCGACGCCCTAGGTCCGCGCAATGTGGTCGGCCTGGTGTTGGGACGCAACCGTATCTTTACGCCGGCGCAGGAGGAGGCCGAGGCTGCTCGCTGTGCCGCCGTTCGCGCCATTGCCGAGCGTCTGCATATTCGCACGGTTGAGCGTGATGCGCCGGATGCCGCGCGTGTGCTCGACCGCGATGTGTCGGCGGGCGACGCCGAGCGCCTGCGCTCTCGCACGCTGGGCCTCATGTTGGAGGACACGGCGCTCGAGCTGGGCGCGATGGCTCTGAGCCCGCTTTCCAAGACCGAGTACGCATTGGCGGCACCGGCGCTTTGCGGTGGCTACCAGGGCGATTACGCGCCCTTTGGCGATGTGTATCTGTCGACCCTCGAGTTTGTGGCGCGCGTGCGCAACCGCACGTCTGCCGTGGTGCCGCAGGAGCTCGTGACGCTCAACGCGGTGGAGGATTGCATGGAGCGCGTGCTGGCGCAAGCGCTCTCGACGCTTGACGGTCCGGTCGACATGCTCGACCGCGCGGCGCAGCTGCTCGGCGGGCTTGAGCCGGGTGAGGTTGATGGCGCGCTCGAGTCACACGTCGACCGCAACCGTCCCTTCGACGACATTCCGATGGCCACCGGCAAGCCCGAGGCATGTTCGCTGCTGCTGATGCTCGTGCGCCAGGGAGAGGCGGCTCGCCGCCAGCTGCCGACGGCGCCGATCGTCTCGGCCCGTTCGTTTGTCGAGCGCGCCTGGCCGTACATGCTCGCGTGGTCCGACCTGGGACTGAGCGGCAAGGAACGCATGACGGCCGATGCGCTGGCGCGCGCCGAGGTGAACCGCTTTGCCGACGAGGATACAAGCGAGCGCATGCGTGGCGAGATGATGGGCATACTGGGTGACCTGTTGGGTATTTCGCCCGAGCAGATGGAGGAGCTGCGCTCCGAGGATGGTCAGCGTCGCCTGCATGAGGGTATGAAAAAGTTTGAAGGCGAGGTCCAGGACGCCATCGAAAAGATGATGGGCGGCCAGGGCGGACCGCAGGGTGGGCCCCAGGGCACGCCGATGCCGCAACCGCCGATGGATCCCCGACAGTTCCCATTCTTTAGCCAAAACTAACTATGGGATGGGATTCGCTCCCAACCCCGATACTTCAACTAAGTACCTCGGCCCTGTTGTGTTATTCTAGAACAGACGTTCGTGAATAGTGCGCGGGGCCTTGTCTCGCGCCGTGCTAGTGGCGAGGGGAGGTTGGCTTGGTTATCTTGGGTATCGACCCTGGTTTGGCCCATACGGGGTGGGGGATTATCGAGGAACGGCGCGGAGAGGTTCGCTGCCGTGCCTACGGTTGTATCGAGACCAGCGCGGGCAGTCCGCTCGCGGTGCGCCTGTCTCACATCGCCCGCGACCTCAAGGGTGTCGTGGAGCGCTACCGCCCCGATACCGCCGCCATCGAGAGCATTTACTTTGGCGCCAACGTTCGCTCGGCCATCCCTACGGCGCATGCCCGCGGTGCTGCGCTCGTGGCGCTTTCGGAGTGCGCGCTCGAGATTGGCGAGTATACGCCTATGCAGATTAAGCAGGCTGTGGTGGGTACCGGTGCCGCAGATAAGCGGCAGGTCGCCTACATGGTGCGCACGCTCACGCAGCTCGATCACGACCCGCATCCCGACCATGCCGCCGATGCCCTGGCCTGCGCCATCTGCCACGTTAACCTCAGCCGCACCCGGGCGCTTACCGGTGGCGAGTTCTATCAACAGAGAGGAACCGGATACTGATGATCTCCCAGCTCCATGGAACGCTTGTCGAGGCCACGATGAGCTCGGCCGTCGTCGATGTGTCGGGCGTGGGCTTTGAGCTCGGCATCTCGGGCAGCACCGCGGCCACGTTGCCGACGCCCGGCGGCGAGGTTCGCCTCTACACGCGCATGCAGGTGCGCGAGGACGCCATGACGCTCTTTGGTTTTGCCTCCAAGGACGAGCGCACGATGTTTGACCGGCTCGTGTCCGTCTCGGGCGTCGGCCCACGCCTGGCGCTCGCCGTGCTCTCTACCTATACCGTGGGACAGCTGTATTCCCTGGTAATGGCCGAGGACGACAAGGGTATGGCCAAGGTTCCCGGTGTGGGCAAAAAGACAGCGCAGCGTCTGATTCTGGAGCTCAAGAGCACCTTTGCCAAGGACAAGGGCTTTGTGCCGGTCGACGTGATTCCCGGACAGGTTGCGATGCCCGTGCCCGCTGCCGCCCCCTCGGCCATCGACGATGCCCGCGCGGCGCTCCTTTCCATGGGCTTTAGCCCGCAGGAGACCGATGTTGCCCTGAGCGGGTATGATGGGCAGGATATGCGTGTCGAGGATCTGCTCGGCGCGGCGCTTAAGCGACTTGGAATGGATGCGTGATGTGGGAAGCCGATGACTCTCAGGACCTGTGGGCGACGCCCGGCACCTCGCCGGCGGCATCCATGGCGCACGGCGAGCGCATGGTGGGCTCGGAGCTGACGGCCGAGGACCTCGATGTCGACCGCACTTTGCGCCCCCAGCGCTTGGACGATTACTGCGGTCAGGAGCACATCAAACAGAGCCTGCGCGTGCTCATCGAGGCGGCGCAGAGCCGCGGCGAGACGCTCGACCACGTGATCTTCTCGGGCCCTCCTGGTCTGGGCAAGACCACGCTGGCCACGGTTATCGCTAACGAGCTGGGCGCTCAGATCAAGACGACGAGCGGCCCCGCTATTGCGCGCACCGGCGACCTGGCTGCCATCCTGACTAACTTGCAGCCTGGTGACGTGCTGTTTATCGACGAGATTCACCGTCTGAACCGTTCGGTCGAAGAAGTCCTGTATCCCGCCATGGAGGACTTTGCCCTCGATATCGTGATCGGCAAGGGCCCGGCGGCACGTTCGATTCGCCTGGATATCCCCAAGTTTACGCTGGTGGCGGCCACGACCCGTTCGGGCATGCTCACGGGCCCGCTGCGCGACCGCTTTGGCATCTCGTATCGCTTGGATTACTACACGGTCGAGGAGCTCGCGCAGATTGTGACGCGCTCGGCGACTATCCTGGGCGTGACGATCGACCATCCCAGTGCACTCGAGATCGGCTCGCGTTCGCGCGGCACGCCGCGTCTTGCCAACCGCCTGCTCAAGCGCGTGCGCGATTACGCACAGGTGCGCGGCAACGGCCCCATCGAGCTCGATATCTGCCGCCAGGCGCTCGAGTTCTTCGAGATCGATGAGCTCGGTTTGGACTGGATGGATATTCGCATTTTGGAGACGCTTGCCAAGACGTTCTCCGGTCGTGCCGTGGGACTTACGACCCTTGCCAGCGCGGTGGGCGAGGACCCGGGCACGCTCGAGGATGTCTATGAGCCTTATCTGCTGCAGTGCGGCTTGATGATTCGCACGCCCCAGGGCCGCCAGGCAACCCTGCGCACATTCGAGCATTTGGGTATTGAACCGACCCTGTAGGAATGGGCTTGTTTTAGCGCATCTGTAGGCTATCGCTGGGCATCGGGTAAACATATCGCCGTTCGTCGGTTACGGGCGTTTTACTATTGCGCGCGCGTGCTATGCTGGATTGGTCTTTTTCTCATCCGGTAACGAAAGGACCGCCCATGCCTACTGACATCGAAATCGCACGTTCTGTTACGCCGCTGCCTATTACCGAGGTGGCCAAGAACGCCGGCGTCGACGTTAAGCATCTGATTCCGTACGGCTTCGACAAGGCAAAGGTCGACTATTCCCTGCTCAACGAGCCAACTGATCACCAGGCCAAGCTTGTCCTCGTGACCGCTATCAATCCCACGCCCGCAGGCGAGGGCAAGACCACCACGACCATCGGCCTGGCCGACGGTCTGCGCCGTCGCGGCGTCAAGAGCGCCGTGGCCCTGCGCGAGCCTTCGCTCGGCCCCGTGTTTGGCGTGAAGGGCGGTGCCGCCGGTGGCGGTTGGGCCCAGGTCATCCCCATGGAGGATATCAACCTGCACTTTACCGGTGACTTCCATGCCATCGGTGCCGCTAACAACCTGCTGGCAGCCATGCTCGACAACCATATTCAGCAGGGCAACCAGCTCGGCATCGACGTTAAGCGCATCACCTGGAAGCGCGTTGTCGACATGAACGACCGCCAGCTGCGTCATGTCATCGACGGCATTGGCGGCAAGGCCCAGGGGGTGCCGCGCGAGGACGGCTTCGACATCACTGTTGCCTCCGAGGTCATGGCAATCCTGTGCCTGTCCACGAGCATCAATGACCTCAAGGAGCGCCTGGGCGAGATTGTTGTCGGCTACAGCTATGCCGGCGAGCCCGTCCGCGCCCGTGACCTTAAGGCTCAGGGTGCCATGGCGGCCCTGCTCAAGGACGCGCTCAAACCCAACCTAGTTCAGACACTCGAGGGCACGCCCGCGTTTGTCCACGGCGGTCCCTTCGCCAATATTGCCCACGGCTGCAACTCCATCATGGCCACCCGCATGGCCATGCGCTTTGGTGATGTCGCGATTACCGAGGCCGGTTTCGGCGCCGACCTGGGTGCCGAGAAGTTCCTCGACATCAAGTGCCGCATGACGGGCGTTCGCCCTAGCGCCGTCGTGATTGTCGCCACCGCCCGTGCGCTTAAGTACAACGGCGGTGTTGCCAAGGCCGACCTCAACGAGGAGAACCTCGAGGCTCTCAAGGCCGGCATGCCCAACCTGCTGCGCCACGTCGACAACATTCAGAATGTCTACGGTCTGCCCTGCGTGGTCGCCATCAACCGCTTCCCGACGGACACCGAGGCCGAACTCGAGCTCATCGAGTCCGAGTGCCAGAAGCTCGGTGTCAACGTTAGGCTGTCCGAGGTTTGGGCTAAGGGCGGCGAGGGCGCGCTCGACCTGGCCGATGAGGTCATGCGCCTGATCGAGCAGCCGAGCGAGCTCAAGTTTGCCTACGAGGACGGCGCCGATGTGGCCGACGCCCTCGAGGCCGTTGCCACCAAGATCTACCGCGCCGACGGTGTCGACTTTACGCCGGCTGCCAAGCGCCAGCTCGCCGAGCTGCGCGAGAACGGCTTTGGCAACCTGCCGGTGTGCGTGGCCAAGACGCAGTACAGCTTTAGCGACAACGCCAAGGCGCTGGGCGCTCCCGAGGGTTTCCGCATCACCGTGCGCGAGCTCAAGGTTTCCGCCGGTGCCCACTTTGTGGTCGCGCTGACCGGCAGCGTTCTGACCATGCCGGGCCTGCCCAAGGTGCCCGCGGCAGAGAACATCGACGTCGACAACGACGGCAACATCACCGGCCTGTTCTAAGCTCGCTGCGCATAGCTGCTTGCTTGCCCCGCCGCGCCCACAAGGCCCGGCGGGGCTTTTTGATCCTTAGGCCCGCGCATGTCTTGTAGATACCGGCGGGCTCCGTCCATCATAGGCTTTTGCGCGGGTAGAATGCATGGTTAACTTGAGGCTCACGCGCGACGGAAAGGAATCGTTGCATGGATCAGGACAAGACAACCGTGATGGGCGGCTACGGTTCCGCGCAGGCTGGCGATAGCGCCGATGCGACCCGCGTTGTTCCCAACCCCGGTTATACCGACCCCGCCGCGACGCAGCCTTCTGTCGAGCCCACCCGGGTTATGGGCTATGGCGACACGGCGCAGGATTCTTACGCTGCATCTTCGCAAGGCCCCTATAGCAACGCAGCTCCGGACCCGTTTGATTACGCGCCGCAGGATTCTTATGCCGCCTCGACGCCGAATCCCTATGATGACCTGCCGCAGAATCCCATTCCGCAGCCTCAGCAGACGACGTATATGCCTCGCACGGCGCAGCCTCGCTACGAGTCGCGCCAACCGTATCGCGAGTACCCCAAGTCGATTCCGCAATATGGCGAGGACGAGGAGAAGAAGCCGTCGCGTTCGTCGAGCGTGATCAAGAAGATCCTCATCGTGCTGGCGATCTTCTTTGCGCTGTCGGTTGTGTTTGCCATCGTGTCGGGCATGCTCAACAAGCGAGGGAGTTCAACGGCCGATACCACTGCCGAGCAAACTGAGTCCGCCTCGTCTAGCGCCGTCGATCTGAGCGATATCCCGGGGCAGTACTGGTCCAACGCCAAGAAGATCCTCAAGTCGCGCGGCGCCGATCTTTCGAATGCCGTGGTCCTGACTGATGATGGCTCAACGCCCGTCGTCGATGCCAACTGGGTCGTTACTTCTGCCTACTATAACGACAACGGCAACCTCGAAATTCAACTCACGCACAAGAACAGCTCGGGCAACTCGTCCGACGGCCAAAGCGGTACCGACAGTTCGAGCTCCAATACGCTGGAGGACTTGAGCAACAAGGCACAGGAGTTGGGAGACAAGGCGCAAGAGCTGGGCGACACGGCACAAAACCTGGGCGATACCGCGCAGAACTTGGGCGGCATGGCGACGGATGCCTGGAACGCCCTGCAAAACGGCATCTCGGGCGCGCAGGGAAACTAGCGGACGAGCGGAGCGGGGCTACAGCTGCTCGGCCGGACGCTCGGGCGAGCTAAAGCCCGAATCAAACGTGACGACGCATGAGACGTCGGGCCGGCGCTCGTGCACGATGCGCGTGACGAGCTCCAGCAGCTCCTCGTCGGATATGTCAAAGCCGTCGGGACGCACCAGGTCAAACGAAACGAACCCGTCGTGCTCGTGCAGGTCGTGGATGGAGAGCGCGGGATCGATCTGCATGACGCCGCGCTTGACCCAGCCGCGCAGGTCGTCGCCAGTGGTGGCGATGGGGTCGCAGTGCAGCGTGATATCGATGCCCATCTGGCGCTTGATGTCGTGCTCGATGGTGTCCAGAATCTCGTGGTGCTCAAATGCGTCGCCCTCGCCGGGCATCTCCACGTGGGCGCTGGCAAACTGACGACCGGGGCCGTAGTCGTGCACCATCAGGTCGTGTGTGCCCAAAACCTGCGGATAGGACATGATCTTGTCGCGGATTGCCTGGACGAGCTTGGGGTCGGGCGCTTGCCCCAGCAACGGGCTGATGGCGTCGCGCACTAGGCCCATGCCGCTGATGCAGATGAAGATGCCCACACCCAGGCCTGCCCAGCCGTCGAGGTCAAAGCCTGTCGTCTGCGAAATAAGCGCCGCCACCAAGACCGAGCCCGAGGTGATGACGTCGTTTTTGGAGTCCTGTGCCGTGGCGATGAGCGTCTCCGAGTCGATGCGGTCGCCCAGCGTGCGGTTGAACGCTGCCATCCAGAGCTTAACGAGCATGGACAGAACAAGGGCGGCCATGGAGAGCGCCGAATACACGGTGGGGGAAGGCTTGATGATCTTAGTGACCGACTCGAGGATCAGATTGATGCCGACGGCGCAAACCAGGACGGCGACGAACAGGCCGGCTAGGTACTCATAGCGACCGTGGCCATAGGGGTGGCCTTCGTCTGCCGGGCGGCTGGCAAGGCGGAACCCGAGCAGGCTCACGATGTTGCTCGAGGCATCGGAGAGGTTGTTGAAAGCGTCGGCGATGAGGGAGACGGAGCCGGCGAGCAGGCCCGCGATGCCCTTGGCCAGGCACAGGGTGATGTTGAGGCCAATGCAGACGAGGCTTGCGGAAAAGCCCGCGTTGGTGCGGCAAGATGCATCGACCGGCTCGCTCTCGCTGCCGGGAACAAGCGTATGTACCAGCCGATTTACAAATAGCATAGCGGTCGTCCTCACAATCATGTTTAAGGGGATAGTGTAGCTCGCGCGGGGGCGCCGTGCACCGATGCTCAGAAAATGCAGCAATAGTCTGCCGGTGCTAACGAGCGAGCCTTCTCGTCTGCCTGGGTGGTCCATTTTGGGCCACATGGGTATGGGCATGTGCCTGCTTGCTCGACATACTTAATGTCGACAGCCCCTGTGCAAAGGAGGACGTTTCCATGGACGAGATGTTTGCCATTAAATGTCAAAAC
>DBFBEA010000096.1:0-22487 GCA_048248475.1 Collinsella sp.
ACCCGCCCTTGTCTCGATCTGTAACAGCAAGAGGCCTATTCCGCTTCTACATGTTACAGATCAAGATATTCCTAAAACACCCTAAGTTTCATCTCAATCTGTAACAGTTAGATGCCAAATATCGGTCTTGGTGTTACAGATTTAGACAAACTGGAGGACGAGACAAACCAAAAACGGGATGGGCGCTAACCCGATGGCGCACCACCTAAATAGAAACGGGCCCTGTCCCACAAGGGAACAGAGCCCGAAACTCTCATGGAGCCAGTGACAGGAATCGAACCTGCAACCCACTGATTACAAATCAGTTGCGCTACCGTTGCGCCACACTGGCACACTTGGCGCTTTCGCGCGAAGCCAGTTAAGAATAAAGGAATTGCGGACGAGGCGCAACAGGCCCTTCACCCGACCACATCTCAAAACTATTCGCCAGAACGAATAGTTTTAATTACAATTGCTATATATAAAACTATTCGTTCTGACGAAGGGTTTCGCGATGCTTACTACCAAAGAAGCCGCCGAGCTGCTCGGCATCACTCCGCGCAGGGTGCAGGAGCTCATAAAAAACGGAGCACTTGAGGCCCGCAAGGCTTCTGGTATATGGCTCATCGACAAAGACAGCGTCGACACGCGACTCCGCTCTGTGACCAAAACGGGGGGACGTCCCCGCCGCGGCCACGGTAAGAGCGAGATCGCGTTCACCCTCATGAACCGCACGTACGAAGTCGCTCAGCTGGTCTACAGCACATCGCGAAAAGACTTTACCCACATCGGTGCCGACATCGATTACGCCCACGCCCCTATTGGAGTATTTGGCCCTAATAGCCCCATATCGCTAGACTCCTTCCGCATCTGGTGGCGTGGCCGCGGTATCCCGCTCGCACGCATTGGGCTAGCCTCCCTGCTTGCAGAAGCCGCAGTCGATGTTCCCGATGAACTCGTCCAGCGAAATCTCGGCCTCTCCTTATCCGACCAGTATTGGATTAGGCCCCAAGGTTCCGGTCTCACCTGGGAGGATATCAACTTCTTCAATAACGCCTTTGATGACGTCTCGCTAACCATTGCACCCTTTGCCCCAGAGGGAAAAGCGGCTGCCGCAAAGCCCGATAACACCTCGGACGGCAATCTTCAAAAGTACTGGACGTGCGAGGGCGAACGTCGAATTCTGCATAAGGCAGGAGCGCACCTGGACCAGGAACCTTATAACGAGCTGGTGGCGACCGCGCTCCACCGTCGCATCCTAAACGCCTGCGATTATGTGCCTTACTCGCTCGAGGGCACGGGCACTTCCGCCCTGAGCACATGCGATGTCTTCTTAACTGATGAAGAAGAGTATGTCCCTGCGTTCTATGTAAACCAGCACGCAAACGCAGATGAACGGCTAACCGACTACGAGCGATATGTAGCAAACTGCGAGGAGCTCGGGGTGACAGGCGTCAAGGATGCCCTTGACCGCATGATCGTATGTGACGACATCATTGCCAACTACGATCGTCATTGGCGCAACTTCGGCCTCGTGCGAAACGTAAACACGCAAGCTTGCAGACCTGCCCCCATCTTCGATTCGGGCTCATCGCTCTGGTGCAACATATCACTAGAGGAGCTTAGGGCGGGAGAGCACAGTTTTACCAGCGCACAATTTCATTCAAGCCCCGCCAAACAAATGTTGCTCGTCGAGGACATGGGCTGGTTTGACGGCGACAAACTCGAAGGCTTCGTTGACGAGGCAATCGAAATTCTGTCTAAAAACGATGCTCTAGCAGCGAGACTACCTTATCTAAAAGAGGCGCTAACGTGGCGCCTCGAAAGAATGATCGACATCGCTGAATGGAGTTAGCAAGGCAGCATTGCCCCGCCAACTCCCCTACCGTCCGCGCAACGCCTTGAGCTTGGCCAGGGTATCGGGGCTCAGGCGGCTGCCCAGAGTCATCTTGATCTGCGGAGCTTCCTCTGCCTCGTGAACGTCGTTATCGATCTGTTTGATCTCGTCCACCAGCATACGGCTCGAGATGCGCGTGACGCCCTTGCCCATGACGACGGCCTGTATTGTGCCGTCACTCGATACCACGGAGCACGCGCGGCCTTCCTCGCGCGCCTCGATGCAGAGCTTCTGCACCACGGTATCGGCAGAGACGCCCGTCGGTGAGAACTCGATACGCACGCCGCGGGCCGGCAGGTTGGGGCGCTCGCTGGAGATATTGCCCGCGCCGTCGAACACGACTACGGCCTCGTAGCGGCCCTGGGCAAACGCCGCCACGTCGTTGATGAGCGCGGTGCGCGCCATATCGTGGACGTCACTGGAATACGGATCGTCGGAATGGTCGTACACGAGCTTTTCGTAGCGCGGCGTGCAGTGGATCACGTTGTAACCGTCGACCACCAGCAGCTCGGGCTTATTGGAGTGCACCGTCGAGACTGGGTCGGCGATGGCCTGCGCAAACGCATTGCCGCCCACGCCATAGGTCGCGGCCGAAACAATCGGCTTGGCCGAGCCCTCGCCAAAGCGCTTGGCCTTGGACTTGGCGCGGTTCTTCTTGGACATGCGCTACTCCTCCCCCATGAGCTCGCCGGCATTGCGGCGCAGCCATTCAAAGCACAGCGCCGTGGTCGCCTGGGCAACATTGAGGCTCTCGGTCATGCCGCGCTGGGGAAGCTTGGTCAAAAAGTCGCACTTCTCGAGCACCAGGCGCGAGATGCCGTCGCCCTCGGAGCCCATGACGAGCGCAACGCGGCCCTCGAAGGGAGCGTCCCAGCAGCTGCCCTCGGCGTGCTCGGAGGCGCCACCCACCCAAAAGCCAGCGGCCTTGAGGTCATCGAGCGCACGGGCGATATTGGGAACCTGTGCGATGGGCAGATGCATGACGGCGCCGGCAGAAGTCTTGTAGCTGCCCACGGTCACGCCGGCGGCACGCTTGTTGGCGATGATGACGCCGGCCGCGCCCACAACCTCGGCGGAGCGCACGATGGCGCCAAAGTTGCCGTCGTCAGTCACGTGGTCGAGCACCACGACAAGTGCCGGGCCCTCGCCTGCGCGGTCGAGAATATCGGCGACATCGGCATAGGGGAAGTTGCCAACCTCGAGCGCAATGCCCTGGTGAGCGCCATGGCTCGACAGCGCATCGAGCTGCGCGCGCGGCACATACTTAATGCGGACGCCCGCGGCGTTGAGGTCGTCGACCAGGCGCGACAAGGCAGCATCGCGCTCCCCGCCCTCGGCGATGAGTGCGCACTTGATGGGAAAACCAGTGCGCAGCGCCTCGGCGGCAGCACGACGACCTTCGATAAACTCGCCCTTGGGAGCCTGGACAACGTCGCGGTTGCGATCGCGCTGCGGACGTGCGGCCTGGGTGCGATCGCGCTGGCCCTTGGAAGCGGCAGAGCGATCATTGCGGCGAATCGGACGCGAGCCAGAAGCAGCCTGCTTGCCTCCACGCGATGCACGCTTGCGATTGTCGGCCATAAAGCGGCCTCCTTTAAATACTTTTCAAACAGGACAAAAGAAGCGACCGCTTAAGACGAATAGCTCAAGCGGTCGGTACGGGTTTTCCAAGTGCCCGAGATTGCCGTGAAAGAGGAGCGACGCGTACTTGAGTACGCGAGCGACGGTTTGAACGGCAAGGTCGGGTGCTTGGGAAACCCGCGGGGATTAGAGAGATTTGATACGGGTGCCGGCGGCGGTATCCTCAATGGTGAGGCCCAGGTCCTTGAGCTGGTCGCGGATGGCGTCGGCCAGATCCCAGTTCTTGGCGGCACGGGCCTCGGCGCGGGCCTCGAGAATCTTGGCAGCAGCCTCGTCCACGTCGTCGCCCGTGTAGGCGACCAGGCCGGCGGCAACGCCCAGCAGACCCAGCGGCAGCTCTACCTTGGGCTCGGGGAGCTCAACGCCAAACGTATCGAGCAGCTCGGCCAGCGTGTCGGCGGCGGCAAGCGCGGCGGCCTTGTCGGCAGCATCGCCCGCCTGCTCCAGGTACTGGTTGCACTCGGTCACAAAGCCAAAGACGGCACCCATGGCACCGGCGGTGTTAAAGTCGTCGTCCATGCACTCCTTAAAGGCGGCGCGGGTCTCGGCGGCCTTGGCGGCAAAC
This sequence comes from Collinsella sp., assembly GCA_048248475.1. Taxonomy (GTDB): domain Bacteria; phylum Actinomycetota; class Coriobacteriia; order Coriobacteriales; family Coriobacteriaceae; genus Collinsella. The sequence continues at coordinate 4,083 of DBFBEA010000096.1, forward strand.
GCCTCGGCGGCAGCCGCATCGGCATCGGCCGTCGCATGGTTCGCGGCCCAACGCAGGTTCTCGACCGTACCGGCGATACGCGTGAGCGAGTTCTCGGCACCCTCCAGGCGCTCCCAAGAAAAGTCGAGAGGTGAGCGATAGCTCGTCTGCAGCATCAGCAGGCGCAGGGCGGCAGCGGAGTGCTGCTCGAGGACCTCGGCCAGCGTAAAGAAGTTGCCGAGCGACTTGGACATCTTCTCGCCGTCTACCAGCAGCATGCCCGTGTGCATCCAGGTGTTGGAGAAGCCCTGGTGCCAGGCGCAGGTGGCCTGGGCGCACTCGTTCTCATGATGCGGGAAGGCAAGGTCGGAGCCACCGCCGTGGATGTCAATCGGGGTGCCCAGGTAGCGGTGCACCATGGCGGCGCACTCGGTGTGCCAACCGGGACGCCCCTCGCCCCAGGGGCTCGGCCAGCTGGGCTCGCCGGGCTTGGCGGCCTTCCACAGGGCAAAGTCGAGCGGGTCGTTCTTGTCCTCGTTCTCCTCGATGCGCGCGCCAACCATAAGGTCGTCGATGTTGCGGCCCGAGACCTGACCATAGTTGGGATCGCTGCGCACGGCAAAGTACACGTCGCCGTTATCGGCGGCGTAGGCGTGGCCCTGCTCGATGAGCGTCTTGATCATGGCGATCATGGGGCCGATCTCCTTGGTGGCGCGAGGACGCACATCGGGATCGAGCACGTTGGCGGCGCGCATAACGCCGATAAACTTGTCAGAGAACTCCGTCGCAACCTCGGCGGCGGTACGGCCCTGCTCGTTGGCGCGCTTGATGATCTTGTCATCGACATCGGTGAGGTTCTGGGCAAACGTGACCTCGTAGCCGCTCGCGATGAGCCAGCGACGAATCACGTCAAAGCTGATGAACGTGCGGGCATTGCCGATGTGGATGTTGTCGTAGACCGTGGGGCCGCACACGTACATGCGGACCTTGCCGGACTCGATGGGCTGGAACTCTTCCTTTTTATGGGTAGCGCTGTTATAGATACGCATTCGTTACTCCTTAACGGTTTTCTGTAGCAGGCAGACGGCCCAGGCGCCGATTCCCTCGCCCTGGCCTTCCCAACCGAGCTTTTCGGTCGTAGTGGCGGCGACGCCCACGTTTTCGACGTCAACGCCCAGGGCATGGGCAAGGTTGGCGCGCATGGCATCGCGGTGCGGGGTGATCTTGGGTTGTTGACAGGCAATGGTGCAATCGGCATCGACAAACTCGAAGCCCAGCTCGCGCGCATAGCCCATCACGCGAGCGAGCAGCACCATCGAATCAGCACCCTCATAGGCGGGGTCGGTATCGGGGAATAGCTTGCCGATGTCTCCCCCGCGGCAGGCGCCCAGAATGGCGTCGGCCAAGGCGTGCGCGAGCACATCGGCATCCGAGTGGCCCAGCAAGCCGCGCTCGTAGGGAATGTCGACACCGCCGATGATACATCGACGCCCCTCCACCAGACGGTGGACGTCGTAGCCATGGCCAATGCGCAGGTTACTGAACATGGGGAAGGTCCTCTCCCTCGGCCATGCGGCCAAGCAGAATCGCGGTTACGGGACGCAGGTCCTCGGGCACCGTCACCTTAAGGTTATCGCGCGGGCTCTGGACGCAGCGGACGCGCCCACCCATGCGCTCGACCAGCGACGAATCATCGGTGCCGATAAAGCCCTCGGCAATGGCTGCAGCATGGGCGCGCTTCATAGCATCGACGCTAAAGATCTGCGGCGTCTGCGCTGCCCAGTAGAGCTCACGCGGCGGCGTCTCGACGATATTGTCGCCATCGACGATCTTGAGCGTGTCGATCGCGGGCTGGCCGCACACGACACCGTCGAGCGAGCGGTCGCTCACGAGCACGTCGATAGCGTGGTCGATGGCCTCGGTCGTAATGAGCGGACGGGCGCCGTCGTGGATAGCGACATATTCGAAACCCGCCGGCACCGCGTGCACGCCGGCGCGGGTGGAATCCTGACGAGTATCGCCGGCATCGGCAAAGCTGATGGGCGTGTCATAGTCAAACGGGTCGATAGCCAAGCGGCGCATCTCGGCACGGCGCTCGGCAGGGCAAACCACGACGATATGGCCGACCTTGTCGCTACGATCGAACGCGCGGATGGACCAGCTCATGAGCGGACGGCCCGCCACGTTAACGAGCTGCTTGCCGCCGGGATTTCCAAAGCGCTGGCCGCTGCCGCCGGCAACGACCACGGCGCATACGGGCGCCATTATGCGTTCCCCTGTTTGGTGCCCTTCATGCGGTACAGCGAGTCCGCAAGAATGGCAGGGTTGTTGACGCCAAAGTCGCCCAAGCGCTCCGGATCCTCGCTGATGTCATCCATGAGCTCCTGCAGCGAGCCGTACTCGTCGACGATCTTCTCGGCCACGCCGTCGCGCACGACGGACACGCGCGAAAGCGTGCGCAGGCCCAGCGGCGTCATGACGGAGTCCTCGTCCAAGTCGTCATAGCCCAGAACTGCCGCCACGTGCTGCGGGTCGGACAGGTCCTTAGGCGTCATACGGGCAAGCTCAGCGCGAATCTTCTCGGCGTTGGCCTCAGAGGAATCGCTTGCGTAGTCGCGGATCATCAAGTCGTATTCGGTATCCATGCTGGAGCCCGCGAGCTGCTCGAGCTGCATCTGCACGAGCTTGCCCTGGTTACCCAGCTTGACGATGCAATCCTTAAGCTCGGTCTTTGCCTGTTGCATGATCTCGAAACTCGAGAAGATGCCGGTGATGTCGGCGAGCGTGACGTAGTCGTCGAGCTCAAGGGCCGTCAGGCGCAGCAGGGAGCGATCGAGCGACTGACGGGTAGTCTGGAGCGTGGCGACGAGCTGGTTGACCGAGCTCATGATGGTGGTGACGGGCTGGATCTCGTAGCTCTTGCCGTGGACGTACACGTTGACGACGGCACGACGAGCCGAAACCGAGATCACGATGGCGTCGGTGAGCACCGACATGCGAGCGGCAGTACGGTGACGCATGCCCGTCTCACTCGTGGCGAGCGAGGGATCGGGATTGAGGTGGAAGTTGGCACGCAGGATCTGGGTGAGGTCGCCATCGATAACGATGGCACCGTCCATCTTGGAGAGCTCGAACAGGCGGTTCGAGGTAAACGAAATGTTGAGCGGGAAGCCGTCGTTACCGGCGGCGAGCACGTTTTCGGTGTCGCCGACGCAGATAAGGGCGCCCAGGTGACCGGCAATGATCATGTCGAGGGCGGTGCGGATCGGCTGACCGGGGGCAGTCAGGCGGATGGCCTGTTCCATACGCTTTTGCAGCTCGTTCTTATCCAAGGCATCGCTCCCATCGTATACGCTCCATAAACGTCAATAAGTTTCTCACGGTTTGCCCCTGTGACGCCCGCAAAATCCGATGCTTACAGAATGAGCGAACACAGCTGAGAGCCCCAATCCAAATGAGCTGCTTATGTGGTAGCATCGGGATTCGCATAAATGAGGGAGTAGTCGCGTGATCGGGTTCGCCTCCGGTGGCGCGGCAAGTCAACACACTGGCCGATGCGGCCTGGCTTGCCTTAATGAACGAGACTCGTGGCTGTGCGCGCAACGCGTACGCCACGAGTCTTTTTTGTTACTCCCCCAAGAGGTACACGCGGGCCCGCCCGCAGAGAGGGAGCCAGACTATGGGACTCGCAGAGCTCGTGTTGCTCGCCGTTGGCCTTTCGATGGACGCCTTTGCCGTATCCATCTGCAAGGGCCTTGGCATGAAGAAGATCAACCTTAAGGTCGCCGTAGTGCTCGGCCTGTTCTTTGGCGGCTTCCAGGCAGGCATGCCCGTGATCGGATGGGCGCTTGGCAGTCAATTCATGAGCATCATCGGCCCCATCGACCACTGGATCGCCTTTATCCTTTTGGCCTTCATCGGCAGCAAAATGCTGTGGGAAGCCTTTACCGAAGACGAGGATGAAGACGACGGCAAGGATGCCGAGAAGATTGAACTGGGCGAGTACCTGATCCTCGCCATCGCCACCTCAATCGACGCCCTGGCCGTGGGCATCTCGTTTGCCGCGCTCTCGGTTGACATCGTGCCCGCTGTATCGCTTATCGGCGTCACAACGTTTATCTTCTCCGTCGCCGGCGTAGCGATCGGCCACACCTTTGGCGCGCGCTACGAAAAACCCGCCACCATCGTGGGTGGCGTCGTGCTCATCCTTATCGGCCTCAAGATCCTGCTGGAACACTTGGGTTTTTTGGTGCTGTAAAACACCCTTCAAAACTAAACGTCCGTATGAGGTCTCATGCAGAGTTTTGCATGAGCCTTTTCATGTAGACTTTTGCATGTCATACTAGGATGCAAAAGTCTGCACGTTAGGAGATTGCCATGGATACCCTTCCCATCACCACGCCGCGCCAAGCCGGCATCTACGTGCGTCAGGCGCGCGAGGCGCAGGGGATCACCCGTGCCGCCCTCGCTAAAAAAGCCGGTGTTTCGGAACGCCTGCTCGCATCGCTCGAGCTGGGAGATGCCACGGGCATTCGGCTCGACAAGCTGCTGGCAGTTTTCGGTGCTCTTGGACTGGCGCTCGCCGCTCAAGGGGATATAGGCGAAACGAAAAATGAGCAACCAGTCGACGCCCCGCATGCTGATCAACCTTGCAGCACCTCCAGACGCCATCACGCCCAACGTCTTCATCATCGCAACCGTCGCAGCACAACCATTCCGGCTCTTGCAGATGCCCCCTTTACATCCGCACTCTACGACGAGGTCTTCGCCGATTTCGCCATGTCCAATCTCGGAGTCTCGATTGCCACAAACGCATCTAGCCAAGCCATGCCCGAAGGGAAATAGCCAATGGCCAGAACATCACTTCGGACCATTATTTGCGGCGTGCCTGCTGGAACGCTCACGCAAGATGAGAACGGTCTTATCAGCTTTACCTACGATCATGACTATGACGGGCCAGCCCTATCGACCAACATACCCGTATCGAATCGCACATACGGACAACAGGTCATGAATCCGTACCTGTTTGGCCTTCTACCCGACAGCGAGGACCAACGAAAAGCGATTGCCGCCGAATTCGACGTTAGGCCCAACAATCCCGTTGCGTTGCTCAGCCATATCGGACTCGACTGTCCGGGCGGCGTGCAGTTTTGTGCCGAAGAAGATACCGACGCCGTCCTGCATCGCGCTGGCGAATACCGCCCTATAGACAACCACGAAATTGCTCTTCGTCTCAAGTCGATCAGAGATGACCGCGATGCATCGTGGATGGGTCTAGATGAAAGTTGGTCACTTGGAGGCAACCAGGGCAAGTTCGCGCTCGCGTTCATAAACGGCCGCTGGTGCGAATGCATGGGCTCCTCGCCCACGACGCATATTTTCAAAAATGGCGTTATCGGATTTAAACTCGAGGCTCTCAATGAGTTTGTCTGCATGAAAAGCGCCCAGCGCGCCGGTATCGCAACGGCAAACGTCGAATATCGTATGTTTGAGGACGAACCCGCCCTCATTGTTGAGCGCTATGACCGCATGAAAGTCAAAGACGGGACAATCAGGCGTCTACATCAAGAAGACCTCTGTCAGGCACTTGGGGTGATGCCCGCCCAAAAGTACACGGCAGACGGCGGCCCGACCACACGCGACATTCAAGAGCTCCTCGTAAATACGAGCCACCATCAACTTAACCTGTATCTGTTTACGCAGATACTGTTCTTCAACGCCATTATCGGCGCACCGGATGCGCACGCGAAAAACTATTCCCTGCTCCTTGGAAACGACGGCACAGCCATGATGGCTCGAATGTACGATGTCGCGTCGGGTTTGGCGTATGAGCGCATGCGCCGCCGGGCGCGCCTCGCCATGAGCGTTGGCGGCGAAAATCGTGTGGGGCGAATCGGTCCAGGCGCTATCCGCCGATACCACGGTATGGGCGATCCCGCGCTGGAGGCGGCGCTTACCGATGCCGGGCTATCCGAGAAGTTTTGCTTTGCGACCATGATGGACCTCGCCTACGAGGTACCCATTTGCATGGAAGAGGTCATGGACGAATACGCCGACCTGCCCGGCATGGCGGACCTGCGCGAGCATATGCTCGGCCCCGTCCGCGAAAACTGCCAGCGCACCCTCGACCTCATCAGGGCAGAAATGGACTAGGTGACCGTAATTTCGCAATTATCAAACAAAAGAGGGGGGGGCACCCGTCGCAAACGCTCGAATGCCCCCTCTCGTAATGTCATTTGCAATCCGCTAGCACGTGACTCGGACTGCTGCTAGCGCAACCTTTACGCGGCAAGGCGCTTGAGGACGTCGATGAGCAGCTCGTAGAAGCGCTCGGCAGAAGCGAGCTCCATGCTCTCGTCCGGGGTGTGGACATCGGAGAGCGTCGGACCCACGGCGATGGCGTCCAGGCCGTGCAGGGCCTCGGCAAACAGGCCGCACTCAAGGCCGGCGTGAATGGACTCGATGCGCAGCTCGGAGCCAAAGAGCTCTCGATAGCTCTCGACAAAGACTTCGCGGACCGGCGAATGCTCGGCATAGCTCCAGCCGGGATACTCAAACTCAAACTTGGCGTCGAAGCCCAGGACATCGGCCAGCGTCTGCAGACGGTCCTTGAACTCGTTCTGCAGCGAGGTGATCGAGGAGCGCGGGGACAGCATGATCTTGACCTCGTCGTCAGAAGTGGCAACCACACCGATGTTGGAGGAAACCTCGACGGAGCCGTCGGTGGCGACGTTGCGGCGAATCACGCCGTTGGGGGCAAGACGCAGGGCGCGGATGAGGGCAAGCGCGGACTTCTGGTCCATGGCCTCGACCTCGGCGTCGTCGGCAATCTCGACGGTGCAGGTAAAGCCGGGGTCGAAGACCTCGAGCTCGGCAGTAACGTCGGCGATGATGCCCTTTGCGATCTGGGCCGCGGCCTCGGCGGCAGCGTGGTCGGCGTAGACCAGAACAGCCTTGCACTCACGGTTGATGGCGTTGTCCTTGGTGCCGCCGTTAAAGCTAACGATGGCGGGCTCGCCAGCGACCATCAGGCGGTCGATGATGCGGGCCATGATGAGGTTGCCGTTGCCGCGCTCCAGGTTGATATCGCTGCCGGAGTGGCCGCCCAGCAGGCCGGAGATGTCGAGCGTGAGGGTGCTACCGGTCTTGTGCTCGCGCGCGATCGGGCAGGTGTAGGTAACGACGACACCGCCGGCGCAGCTGACGGTAGCAACGCCCTCTTCCTCGGAGTCAAGGTTAATCATGGTGCGGGCGCTAATCTGGGACTTGTCGAGCGTCTCGGCGCCGACCAGGCCAGTCTCCTCGTCGGTGGTGAATACGCACTCGAGGGCGGGGTGAACGATCGAATCGTCATCGAGAACAGTGAGCATCAGAGCGACGGCAATACCGTTGTCGGCACCCAGAGTGGTGCCGTTAGCGGTGAGGACGCCGTCCTTGACGACCAGGTCGATACCATCAGTCGTAAAGTCGTGCTCAACGGAGCCCAACTTGTCGCACACCATATCGATGTGGCCCTGCAGCATTACGGTCGGGGCATTCTCGGCGCCGGCAGATGCGGGCTTGCGAATGATGACGTTGTAGACCTCGTCCTGATACACATCGAGACCGCGCTCCTTGGCAAACGCGACCAGGAAATCGCTGATGCCTTTCTCGTTGCCAGACCCACGGGGGATCGCGCTGACCTCCTCAAAGAAATGGAACAGCTGGGCGGGCTCGTAGCCGGTAATCTTGTAGTCCATGGTGCCTCCTTGGCGCAACTGGTTAGACAGTAAGACGTGCGACTTGTATATTCCCAGACTTTGCGTGCATAAACCAGTCGAAAACGCCGAGCGCCCTCGCATCATCGGCTAACGGTGGACCGTATAGCGTAACGGTCACAACTTCCGCAGCTCTACAAATCGAGGCGCCCTTTCCGGAGCGCCTCGATTGCGCGTATCAAATTGTCGCCACGCCCTACAGCGCGCCGGAACCGGCTTGCATCATGCCGCCGGGGCCCGAGGTCACGCCGCCGCTCACGGGCGCGGCGTTGCCGGTGTGCGGTGCCGCCGGGGCGGTATCGCCACCGAGCGTGCCCACCGGACGCGGTGCCGGGATCTCGCCCGTGCCGTGGCTAAAGACAAACTTGCCATCGGCCACGTCGCACAGGACGGTATCGCCCTCGCCCCACTCGCCAGCCAGCAGTTCCTCGGACAGCGGATCCTCGATGAGCTTTTGGATAGCACGGCGCAGCGGACGCGCGCCGTTGGTGAGGTCGGTGCCCTCGGCCACGATCTTGTCATAGGCCGCATCGGTGAGCTTGATGTTCATGCCGTTGGCAATCAGGCGCTGACGCAGGTCGTCCACCAGCAGGTGCGCGATCTTGGTCAGGTTCTCGCCCGAGAGCTTCTGGAACACCACAATGTCGTCGATACGGTTGAGCAGCTCGGGGCGGAACAGGCGCTTGAGCTCGCCCATCGCACGGCCCTTGATCTCACTCGAGGTGAGGCCCTGCTCGCCGGTGGTGCCAAAGCCAACGCTCGCATCCTGCGCGATCTCGCGGGCGCCCACGTTGGACGTCATGATGATCACGGTATTGCGGAAGTCGACCGTCTTGCCCTGGCTATCAGTCAGGCGACCCTCCTCCAGCACCTGCAACAAAATGTTGAAGATGTCGGGGTGCGCCTTCTCGATCTCGTCGAACAGCACGACCGAGTACGGGTGACGACGAACGGCCTTGGTAAGCTGACCGCCCTCGTCGTGGCCCACGTAACCCGGAGGGCTACCGATAAGCTTGGAGACCTCGAACTCGCTGCCGAACTCCGACATGTCGAAGCTGATGAGCGCGTCCTTACTGCCAAAGAGGTACTCGGCGAGCGTCTTGGCGAGCTCGGTCTTGCCTGTGCCGGTGGGACCAAGGAAGATAAAGCTACCACCGGGACGACGCGGGTCCTTGAGCGGCGAGCGGCTGCGGCGCACGGCCTTGGCGACGGCCTCGACGGCCTCGTCCTGGCCGATAATGCGGGTCTTGAGCACGCTTTCGGTCTGCAGCAGGCGACGGCTCTCGCTCTCGGTGAGCGAGGAAACCGGCACGCCAGAGGTCACGGACACGATGTCGGCAATCTGACTCACGTCGATGGTGAGCGGGCTGGCGTCGAGCTCGGCGGTCCAGGCGGCCTTGGCCTCGGCGAGCTCAATCTCGGCGGCCTTCTGCTGCTCGGTGATCTCGGCGGCCTTGTTCATGTCGTCGCTCTCGGTGGCCTCCTGCGCGGCGGCCTTGAGCTCCTCTATGCGATGCTCGGCCTCGCGCACCGGCTCGGGCGCACGATTCGCGGCGATGCGAGCGCGGGCACCGGCCTCGTCGATGAGGTCGATGGCCTTATCGGGCAGGAAGCGATCCTGGATGTAGCGGTTGGAAAGGTTCGCGGCAGCCTCGATAGCGCCCTGCGTGTAGCGCACATGGTGGTGCTCCTCGTAGCGCGGCTTAAGCGCGGTCAGGATCTTGACGGTGTCCTCGACGCTCGGCTCCTCGACATCGATAGTCTGGAAGCGACGCTCGAAGGCTGGGTCTTTGGTGAGGTACTTGCGGAATTCCTCGGCCGTGGTGGCGCCAATAATCTGGAAGGCACCGCGTGCAAGCACGGGCTTGAGCATGGAGCTCGCGTCGATGGAGCCCTCGGCAGAACCGGCACCGATGATGGTGTGCATCTCGTCAATAAACAGGATGACGTCGTCAGCCTCGGTGGCCTCCTGGATCACGTTCTTGAGGCGCTCCTCAAACTCACCGCGATACTTGGCGCCCGCAACGAGGCCCGGCAGGTCGAGCGTCCAGATGTTCTGGTTCATGAGATTCTCGGGCACGTTGCCGGCAGCGATCTGCTGCGCCAGGCCCTCGACGATGGCCGTCTTGCCCACGCCGGGGTCGCCCAGGATAAGCGGGTTGTTCTTGGTGCGGCGCGAAAGGATCTCCATCATGCGCTGGACTTCCTTTTCGCGGCCAATCACGGGATCGAGCTCGCCGTCGCGCGCCTTTTGAGTGAGGTTGGTGGCGAACTGCTTGAGCGTGTCGGTGCCGCTCCCCTTTTGCTGAGAGGCATCCGAGCCGCTAAAGAACGGCAGGCCCGCACCGGGACGACCAGCACCGGCGCCGGCGAGCGGACGCTTCTTGTCCTGGTCCTTGGCGGTGAGTTTCTCGATAGCCTTTTTGATGGAGGCGGACGACACACCCAGGCGCATGAGGATGTCCATGGCCATGCCGTTGCCCTCTTCGACGATACCGATGAGCAGGTGCTCGGTCGACACGTAGGTCTGGTTGTTCTCACGCGCCACGCGGAATGAACGCTCCATCACGCTAATGACGAGCGGCGTAAAGGCGAGCTTGGCCGCCTCGGTCTCCTCACTGGGCTCGGGAACCGTGGTCTGGACCTCTTTGAGGGTGTCCATGATGTCGTCGTAGGAGATATCGAGCGAACGCAGCGCCTCGGCGGCAATGCCCTCGTCCTCCTTGGCAAGCGCGAGCAGCAGATGCTCGGTGCCCACCTTATTTGAGTGCAGATCGAGCGCCTCCTGTTTGGCCATCGACATGACCTTGCGCGCTCGATCGGTAAATCTATCTAACATGCTCGTTTCCTTACATGAGTTCATCGAAATCAAAACGCCCGCCCGTCGGCGGCGCTTTTGTCTCTTTACCCACAGGTTGTCTATGTTAACAGCTGGAGGAATATCTATAAACCCGGCTCACATGAATGCAGGTTATGACCGCATCGCGGGACTCACCGCGCGATGCGCGACAGGCGCCCCGCAAGAGAAACCCTAGGCGTCTTTCACCACGTCGGGACTCGTCGCACGCGATGCGCGATAGGCATCGGCCTCCTTGGAGACGCGTTCGAGCAGCTCGGATGTATCGACGCCCTCGACTTGCGCGACCGTTTCCACCGTCTGCATGGCGACCGCCCTCAGGTACGCGCACGCGCTGTCCCCCGGCTGCTCGAGGTCTATCTCCTCGCCGCCCTCCCGGGCAAAGCCGACCGCCATCACAAAGCCCATGATGCCCGAGACCAGAAAGCCCACCGCAAAGCTCGAATCTGCCTTGAGCTCTTCTCCGTCGGGGTGGACGATCTCTCTCACGCGGTCGATGATGATCGTATGGATGCCCTGCACGACCTGCTCGGCGGCACCCGCCCTCATGGTGATGACGACGCGCCGCAGCAGGCAGCGGACGTCGCGCCGGTCGAACGCCGAAAGGTCGCCCTCGCTCGAAAAATGCCAGAGGGCATCGGTGATGAGCTCGTTATCCTGCAGCAGCTGGGCTATGGCGATGGCGACGAGTTCATCGAAATCGTGAAAATAGTAGTAAAACGTTCCGCGATTGCACTGGGCGGCGCGGGTCACCTCGCCAACCGACAGCTCGAAGATGCTGTTGTTCTCGATGAGCTCCCAAAACGCCTCGATGATACGGGTGCGTGCATCGGGCGCATCGGCGTCCTTACGCGGTCTCGCCATGCGCCTCACCGCACCCCTGCGCCTTGGCGTTCATGATGAGCATCTGAAGACGGTTCTCCACGTTGGCGAAGCTCACGTCGGGATCGTAGTCGAGCGGCAGGAACTGCGCCGTGGGATACTGCTCCTTGAGCGCATGGATGAGCCCGCGCCCCACGACATGGTTGGGCAGACACCCGAACGGCTGCAGGATCACGAAGTTGCGGCAGCCGCGCTTGGCGTGCTCGAGAATCTCCGCCGGAATCAGCACGCCCTCGCCCGCATCGAACGTATGGTGCAGGATCTTATCGCTCGCGCGCACGAGCTCGGGCATGCGCGTCGGCGGCTCGTAGAGCGGGCTCGCCGCGCCCAGGCGGTCGCAACGGTCGTGCGCGAGCTCGAACAGGTTGTCCGCCGTGGCGTACCAGGCCTTTTCGGGCAGCGACAGGTCGACGTGGAACTCGCGCGACTGCGCATGCTTGTAGAAATAGGTCTTGCGGATCACGTCGGTCATGCGCGCCTCGATGACCTCGAGCCCGTTGTCCTCGAGGTAGCGCTCGATCTCGTGGTTGGCGCCGAGATGGAAATTGAGCAGGTACTCGCCCACGATGAGAACGGTCGGATGCGGGTTCGAGCGGTCGTACGGAACGGCGTCCATGATCGCAAGCGCGCGTTTGAAGCCCGTCGCCTGGCCTCTCAGCCCGGAGCGCTCCATGCCCTCGATAACCTCATCGAGCGCGCGGTCGAACGCAGCGTCCGCCGCGCCCTTCTCGAGCTCGTAGGGACGGATGCGCCTAAGCATGGCCTCGAGGGCATCGATCATGGGAAGACCGTAGGCGATCTGGATGCTCGGGCCAAGGCCGAGCTTGAAGCCCGGATGCGCATTGTGGGCATCGACGTCGTCGTTGGTGAGCACCGGGACATAGTCGTATCCCGCGTCGTCGAGCGCGCGGCGCAGCAGGGGCATGTAGTGCGTCAGGCGGCAGTCGCCGATATACTTGCCAGTCACCACGGCGACGTCGTGCGGGTCGTACTTACCGCTCTCGAGTGCCGCGAGCGCCTCGCCGATCACGATTTGCGCGGGGAAGCAGATGTCGTTGTGCACATAGCGTTTGCCCAGGCGGATGGCATCCTCGCGCCCGATATCAAGGGCCTCGGCGCGCACGCCCTGATTGCGCATCGCCGCGGTCATGAGCCTGCAGAACGCATGGGAGGTGTTGGGGACCAGCGCGATCTTGTCGTGCCGGTCGCGCTTGGTGTACTTGACCTTATACGGGTCGTCGAGCGGATGGACCGCGTGCACCCGGGCGCCCTCGGCACGCTCCTCCGCGCGACGACGGTTGACCGACTCGATAAACGAACGCACGCGAATGCCCATGGGACCGGCGACGTCGCTCTCATCGAGCTTGATCATCATCGGAACCTTGGAGCCCATCTCGCCCATCATGCGCGCGATCTCGTCGGTGAGATACGCATCGTGGCCGCAGCCGAAGCTGCCCATCTGCACGAGCTCGAGCTCGGGCGTCGATGCGACGATGACCGCGCACGACAGCATGCGCGCATGGTAGTTGTTCACGATGTCGATGCGGCTGTTGGAAAGATCGACGTTGCAGACCCCCGGCACCGCATCGGGCGTCAGCACGGGGATGCCGCGCTCAGAGAAGAGCTTGGGCAGCCCGTGGTTGACCAGCGGGTCGTTGTGGTACGGGCGCGAAGCGATCACCACCGCGTAGCCGCCGTCCTCGTGCACGTTCTCGAGCACCTGCCTGCCGCGCAGCTGCAGCTGGTTCTCAAACGTCTCCTGCGCGCGGTCCGCCTGCTCGGTCGCCTTGGCAACCAGGTCGGCATCGATATCGAAGGTCTCCTTGCACCACGCCTTGAGCTGGCGGTTTCGGTCGCCCTCGTCGTACCAGTGGAACAGCGGCGTATCGAACGGAACGCCGAAACGCTCCTCCGGGTTATCGGAATTGCGCATCACGTAGGGGTATCCCTTTACGACGGCGCACATCCACTCGCTGGTAGAGGCGGTGTTTTCGGTGGGCACCGTCGTGATGATGGGCATGAAGATGCGGTCGACGCCGGCGTCGACGAGATTGCGGATGTGCCCGTGGACGAGCTTGGCCGGGAAGCACACGGTGTCGGATGTGACGTGCGCCAGACCGCGCTCGTACATCGCCTTGGTGCTGCGTCCCGAGACGCGCACCTTAAAGCCGAGCGTGCTGAAGAACGTCGACCAGAACGGCATGGTGTCCCAGAACTCGAGCACACGGGGAATGCCGATCGTGACATCGCGCCCCCCGCTGACGGGAACCGTGGGGTACGAATCGAACAGCAGCTTCTCGCGGTCGACAAAGAGATTGGGGGCAGCCGCGGTCCGGTCGCGCCCCGTGCCGGGTGCCTGTGCCTCGCAAGCACCCTGCGGACGCAGCTCCTCCGCCGCGGGAACCTCGCGCACGAGCTCATCCCATGAGATGGCGCCGCCGCGCGGGCAGCGATTGCCCGTGACGTAAAGCGAGCCGTCGCCAAATGCCACGACCGCGCGCTGGCAGCGGTTGTTGCACCGACGGCAGGTAACGCCGCCGAACTCGCGATGCTCGAAGCGCTCCACGGCATCGAGCCCGATAAACGACGTGCCGGCGTCGCCCTTGCGGCATTCCTCGCGCGCGAGCAGGGCGATACCGATAGCGCCCATCAGCCCCGGGTGGGGCGCACGCGTGACGGGTTTGCCCAGATACTGCTCGAATGCGCGCAGCACCGCGTCGTTTCGGAACGTGCCGCCCTGGACGACGACTTTGTCGCCCAGACGGTTGAGATTTGAAACGCGAATGACCTTGGTGAACACGTTCTCGATAATCGAACGGCAGAGACCGGCCATGATGTCGCCCGGACCCTTACCGCGCCGCTGCTCGGAAACGACGCTGCTGTTCATGAACACCGTGCAGCGGCTGCCGAGAACGGCGGGGGCTTTGGACGAAAATGCCTCGGTCGCGATATCCTCAACGGCTATTCCGAGGTTTTTGGCAAAACCCTCGAGGAACGAGCCGCAGCCCGCAGAGCACGCCTCGTTGACGACGATATCGGTCAGCACGCCGTGGTTGAGCCAGATGGCCTTCATATCCTGTCCGCCGATGTCGAGCACGAAGGTCGCATCGGGAACGCATGCGCACGCGGCGCGGGCGTGCGCGACCGTCTCGACCGTATGGTAGTCGGCGTGGAACGCGCGCGCGAAAAGCTCCTCGCCGTATCCCGTGGTGCCCACGGCATCGATCGCAAGCGTGACTCCCGCTGTCTCCCAGCGGTTCTTCAAGCTGACAAGACCCTGTTGGGCGACGTCGAGCGGTCTGCCGTTATTAGACGCGTAGAACGAATCGACAAGCTCACCCGCCTCATCGACCAGGGCGAACTTGGTCGTCGTGCTCCCCGAATCGATACCGAGCGCCACACGCACCGTCTCTCCGGGCGCATACGCATCCGGACCCTTTGCCGGCGTCTCTTTGCCATGGCGTGCCGTAAAATCCGCCTGCTCGGCAGGTGTGGCAAAAAAGGGCTGGGCAAGACGTCCCTCCCCGCTTGCGGGCGCGACCGTCTCGAGCTTATCCAGCCGGACAAAAGCGTCGGGAAGGTCGATCGGTTGGGACGATGCGAACATGTCGGTCAGCGACAGGGCGGCACCGCGCGCGACCATGATCTGCGGATCGCGCGGGACGATAACCTGATCGTCCGATAGATTCAGTTGCTCCCGGAACACGCGGACCAGTGTGGGGTTGTAGGCGAGCGTACCGCCCTCGAAGATTACCGGCGGCTCGATGTCGATACCCTGGGCCAGACCGCCGATCGTTTGGCGGGCGACCGCGTGAAGCGCCGAAAGCGCCAGGTCGGTGGTAGGAATGCCCTCGTTGAGCAGCGGCTGGATATCGGTCTTTGCGTACACGCCGCAGCGGCCCGAGACCTCGTGGACGGTCGTTCCCCGGCTTGCGAGCTGCTCGAACTCGCCCGATTCGGTGCCGACCCCCATGAGCTTTGCCATCTCGTCGATAAATGCACCGGTACCGCCTGCGCACGAGCCGTTCATGCGCATGTCGGCAACCTCGATGTCTCCCTTATCGTTGGTGCGGAAGAAGATCATCTTGGCGTCTTGGCCGCCCAGCTCGATGGCGCAGCGCGTCTGCGGATAGAACCTGCTGATCGCGAGCGCGTTGGCGACCACCTCCTGAACGTACGAGGCGCCCAGCGCGGTCGCGATATCGCGCGCACCCGAGCCGGTCACCGCAACGCGCAGTGACTCATGGGGAAAGCGCTCGGCGAGCTCGCCGAGCATGGCGCGCACGCTCGCTGTCTGACACGCCCCGTGGCGGCGATATCCCCACCACGCCTCGGTCATATCCTCGTGCATCGCGTAAACTTTGGTCGTCGTCGACCCTACGTCCAGTCCTACTAGCAACGCCATAATGCTCCGTCTCTCGCATTTTTCCCGCTAGAGATATACCACTCTACGTAATACAACAGACTGTTGTATTTAAACTCCGTATAAAAAGCGGCTGCCGAAACGCTTCAGCAGCCGCCGAATGCACCAACAGATTGTTCTGCGCGCTAGCACGTCGGGCAACGGAGCAGCACGGGCCCTCCGGTCATGCGCACCGCTCACGCCCGCGATGTCGCCGAGAGAGCTATCCACGCTTAGGGCTCCAACCAAGCAAGTCGCCCGCGCTCAGCAGATCCCTAAGCGAGCTACTCGCACTCAGGAGCCATAGCCTGCTCCAAGAGCTCGGCATGCTCCTCCTCGAAAACCGTCCCCACAGGGAAGGCGCGACGGAAGACGAAGCGGGAAATCGGACCGGCTACCAAAAGGTTCCACGGCAGCGCCATCACAAAATTATGCGGGATGTTGATCATCCAGATCGCGGGCACGGAATACAGGTTCGCAAGGATGCCGCCGGGCATGTGCGTCAGACCCTCACAGGCACCGTACAGCGACATGATGATGACCATGGGAACGACCATGCAGGAGCTGACGGCGAGCGTCATGGCAAGTGGCGAGCTCTTGCCCGGCGTGACCAAGTACTTAAAGGCGAAACCCTTGGCGAGCGGGCTGGCGACGAACCAGTCGCAGCACATGGCAAAAATGTAGGCAACGGGGAAGCCGAGCCACGCAGTGGCAACGACCTCGCCGTTGATGGCCCCGTGCTGCAGGGCAACGTTGTAGATGCTCATCCAGAGCACCATGCAAAAGCACATGATAAAGGTGAACAGCAGGCTCTCTCGTTTGTTGATAGGCATAAAGGGCAGATTCCTCTCTGTGTTGTACCGCGGCGCCACGCAACAAAAACGGGCGGGCAAGATGGAGCTGTTGGAACTTCATCTCGCCCGCCCGTGGTACGCGCGTCTGCGACTACTTATGTGGTGGAACCAGCCTAGCACGAAACGCATGCGCTTCGTAAGCGTTGAGTTTATGAAGATGCAGGGCACCGATAATCCCCCGACCCCATAAGTTGCGGTGGAATACGGACTGTTTTGACCCTTTAAGCAGCAATTCAGTCCCTATTTCACCGCAACTCATTTGGTGCAAAGTAACCTGTCCCCCTTGTACCAATTAGCTGGTGTGGCGCCAGCGAGGGTCGGTGAGCGTACGCGCCACACCCAGTCCAACGGGCAGAAACGCTACGATGAGCACTGCGCGCACAAACCAGCCGAGCATATTGACCGTGTCGAAGGTGCACATGTAATACATCGAGCGATACAGATACAAGCCCGGCACCATAATGACAATCGAAGGCACCGTGAGGGCGATGCGCGGGTAGGTGAGCTTGACTTCGGCCAAGCTTGCCAGCAGACCCGATACCAGCGCGCCGATAAACGCTGCTGCCTCGGGAGGCATTCCCGTGCTGAGGCCCAGGAAGGGAATCATCGTCGGCGCATCGACAAGGGTCAGACGCAGGGTATTGGACACGGCGCCGATCAACCCAGCTGCCGCGGCCATCTTTACCGGGCTGTTGAACATCACCGAGAAGCCGAATACGCCAACGAAGCTCATCACCACGCGCAGGAGCGTAAGGGCAAGCGGCGAAAGGCCCAGTGGGGCAAAGTCGTCCGGCGCCAGGCCAACACACTCGGCAACCATCCAACCTACGAGCGTCGCCATCACAATAATCGATACGGCATATGAAAGGCGCTCGATACCGCTTCGCATGTCGAGCTTGGCGATGTCGAGGCCCGCCGTAATGAGCGGAAAGCCGGGAATCACAAAGAGCATGGCGCCGATATAGCCTTCTTGGTGCGACATTGCCCCCGGTATGACCTGGCCAAGGCCGAGCAATGCCAGCAGATACGAAACGCAAGCGAGCGCAACGCCGGTCGTCAGCGCGCTGAACTGACCAAGGCCTTGCTTGAGAATATGGGAGCGGGCAAAGTTGCCGACACCCGCGCCCACAAACGCGCAGGCCATCTCGATAGGGCCGCCGCCGAGCAAAAAGACGAAGGCGCCGCAAGCACAAGCTGCCGCAAGGCCCTGTTGCCAGGGAGAGTAATCGGGTTTTGAACTCTCAACGGTCTTGAGCATCTCGTGGTATTCGTGCACGGTAAACCGGCGCCCATACGTCTCGATTTCCTTTAAGAAACTCTCCATCATCCAAATGCGATGGGTATTGACGCCCGTTGTGGGCAAGCTGACGACCTCATTAAAGCAGTGACCATCTTCGATGCAGGTGCACTCAAACGACAGAAGACTTAAGTCAACGTGGATGGTGACACCGAGTACGGCGGCAACACGATTCATGGTATCGCGCACGCGCCAGGCACCCGTTCCGCTTGCCAGCATAAGCATGCCGGTGCGGCAGATGATGGATGATTTATCGGTGAGCGGCGCATCGACGGCAAGCTCATCGCCTGCCGTCACGATCTGGTGCCAGTCAGTTTTCATATGGAGCGCGCCGGCACGAACGCCGTGGTGCATGGGGGCTCTCGAAAGCAGCGAGT
>DBFBEA010000097.1:0-4637 GCA_048248475.1 Collinsella sp.
GCGAGCATGGCGGTGGGGAAGCGCGGAACGAGGCCGGTCTGGAAATACTCGACAACGATGGGCATGCCCAAGGCGAGGCCGATCACCGCAAACAGAAGCGCGACGAGGCTGAAGAACTTCAGCGGGCGGTAGTCCTTGAACAGCGTGCCGATCATCGCAACGACTTTAATGCCGTCGCTCACGGTATTGAGCTTGGACTCGGAACCTTCCGGACGGTCGCGGTACTCGATGGGCACATCTTTGATGCGCCAGCGGTGGTCGACGGCGTGGATCGAGAGCTCGGTTTCGATCTGGAAGCCCTCGGAAAGCACAGGGAAGGTTTTAACGAACGGGCGGCTCATGGCGCGGTAGCCGGTCATGACGTCATCGAAGCTGTAGCCATAGATCCACTTGATCATGGCGCGGACCAGATTGTTGCCAAAGCCGTGGAAGGCACGCTTGTTTTCCTCGGCGTAGGTGCCGTTGGAAAGGCGGTCGCCTACGGTCATATCGGCCGTGCCGCTGAGGATAGGCTCGCAGAGGGCTTTGGCCGACTCGGCGGGGTAGGTGTCGTCTCCGTCGACCATCAGGTAGCAATCGGCGTCGATATCGCGAAACATCTGGCGGCACACGTTGCCCTTTCCCTGACGGGGTTCAAGGCGCACCGTGGCGCCGTGCTCGGTGGCGATGCGTGAGGTATCGTCCGACGAGTTGTTGTCATAGACATAGACCGTCGCCTGCGGAAGCTCGCGGTGAAAGTCGTCGATGACTTTGCCGATCGTGAGCGCTTCGTTGTAGCAGGGGATGATGACGGCGATGGATTCAGAATTCACTCAATGCTCCTTATACGTTCAATCCTTGAAAGTATAGCCGTTTGGGCTTGGCATCCTAAGATGTGGGTTAGTTCTCCAGTTTTGTTGCGCGAATCGTTTGCATGGCCGTCGGGTCTATACTGTTCGTTTGTCAACGATTACGAGTAAAGGAGTTGCATCCGTGTCGGATCAGACAAAGCAACAAGAAACTCGCAGTCTGCCTGCGACGTTTGCTAAGAACGAATTTGAGAAGGACGCGTTTATCCTTCGTCAGCTGGTTACCAAGGATTTTAAGATCAAGTATCGCCGTAGCGTTCTGGGCGTCGCATGGTCGGTGCTCAACCCGCTGCTGATGATGATCGTCATGGCCATCGTGTTCTCGACGATTTTTGGCCAGGGTCGCAATGGCTCAATGACGCCCGAGATGTACCCGCTGTACTTGATCGTGGGTAACATTACCTTTGCCGTCATGTCCGAGTCTACGAACCAGGCCCTGACGTCGATCGTGGGCGCTGCCCCTCTGCTCAAGAAGGTTAAGGTGCACCGCTGGGTCTTCCCGGTGCAGAAGGTGCTCTTCTCGCTGGTCAACTTTGCCTTCTCGCTGGTCGCCGTCGCCATCGTCATGCTGTGGTTCCGCGTTATGCCTTCTTGGCACCTGATTCTGTTGCCGGTTTGCCTGCTGCTGCTTATGTGCTTCTGCATGGGCCTGGGCATGATGCTCTCTGCCCTTACGGTCTTCTTCCGCGACGTTATGCATCTGTGGAGCGTCGTCATTACGGCGTGGACTTACATTACGCCCATCTTCTGGACGACTGACTATATTGCGCAAATGCCGCATCTCGTGCGTATCTTGATGTATGCGAACCCCATGTTCAACTACCTGCAGTTTATGCGCGATATCTTCCTGTTCCAGACTACGCCCTCGCTTATGACGTTTGGTATGTGCGTTGCCTGGGCGGTTCTTGCGCTTATTATTGGCTATACCGTGTTCCATAAGTCCGAGCGCAAGTTCATCCTCTACATCTAAGGAGTGCTGTGATGACTGAATCTGTTGTTGATTACAGCGAGCAGCCTCTGGCTGTCGAGGTCGACGACGTCACCATGATCTTTAACATGGCGTCCGAGTCGCTGACCAACCTCAAGGAGTACTTCATTAAGCTTGCCAAGCATGAGTTGTTCTTTGAGGAGTTTAGGGCGCTTAAGCATATCTCGTTTGATATTCATCGTGGCGAGGTCGTGGGTCTGGTCGGCACCAATGGCTCCGGCAAGTCTACGATGCTCAAGATTATCGCTGGCGTGCTTGAGCCAAGCGAGGGCAGCGTTAAGGTGCACGGTAACATCGCGCCGCTGATTGAGCTTGGTGCTGGTTTTGACCCCGAGCTGACCGCCCGCGAGAACATCTATCTGAACGGCGCCCTGCTCGGCTATACCAAGGAGTTCATCGATGCCAACTTTGACGGCATTATCGAATTCGCTGAGCTGCAGAACTTTGTCGATATGCCGCTTAAGAACTTCTCTTCGGGCATGGTGGCGCGTATCGCCTTTGCAATCGCGACGATTACCGAGCCCGATATTCTGATCGTTGACGAGACGCTGTCCGTCGGTGATGTGTTCTTCCAGCAAAAGTGTGAGGCCCGCATCCAGCACTTTATCCAGAGCGGCGACGTGACGGTTCTGTTCGTTTCGCACTCTATGGAGCAGGTTGAGCGCATCTGCCAGCGTGCCGTTTGGATTGAGAAGGGTGACCTTCGCATGGACGGCCCGGTCGATGAGGTCTGCAAGGCGTACCGCGAGCAGTTCAACTAGGTTATAATTACTTGCGCCTGACAGGCTTGTGCTTGCTTGGGCGTGCGGTTATTTGCTCCATTAGCTCAGTTGGATAGAGCAGGGGACTTCTAATCCCAAGGTCGACGGTTCGAATCCGCCATGGAGCACCATCGTTTATTAAGCCCAGACCGCTTGGTGGTCTGGGCTTTTTTCATCTTGTGTGCTGCTGGAGCCGAGCGCGAGCAAGCCGCTGCTGTTTGTTGGGGTTGGCATTTTACTTTTCGAGATGCTCCCTCAGCAGCTCCAGCGCGTGGGCGTAGCCTTGCAGGCCCTCGCCGGTGATGGTGGCGAAGCAAGCTAGGCGTGCATAGCTCACCTGGCGGAAGTCTTCGCGCGTCTCTACGGCGCTGATGTGCACCTCGACGGCAGGGATGGCAACGGCCTTGAGGGCGTCGAGGATCGCCACGCTCGTGTGCGTGTAGGCCGCCGGATTGATGACGATGCCGTCGACCTTGCCGTAGGCCTCCTGGATCTTGTCGACGATGCTGCCCTCGTGGTTAGACTGGAAGACCTCGACCTCGTCGAAGCCCTGTGCGGCGCCTGCCTCCTGGCAGATCTGCACTAAGCGGTCGTAGTTGTCGCTGCCGTAGATGCCTGGCTCGCGAATGCCGAGCATGTTGAGGTTGGGGCCGTTAATGACGAGTGCTTTCATGGTTGCTTCCTTTGCGGTTGAAAAACCACCGCAAAGGAGCCTGTCCCCTTTGTGGTGGTTTTGGTTAGAGAGCGGGTGGGAGGGTGTCGAGGAGGGCATGGGCGGTGTTGGCGGCGCAGTCGCGTGAGTCGATGATGTAGTCGGCCCAGGCGCGGTAGCGCGGCATACGCTGCTCGGCCAGCTTGTCGATGCCGTCGCGCGCGGTGATGGGGCGGCCCTTGTGGGCGAGCTCGTCGAGCTTGCGGTTGAGCATCACGATCTGGCTGTTTTGGTGCAGCAGAGGGTAGTTCTCGTCGCGCGTAACCACGCCGCCGCCGGTGGAGAGCACCAAGCCGCTGCGCTTGGAGATGTTGGCCAGCGCTGCCGTCTCCTGCTCACGGAAGGCCGCCTCGCCGCACTTGACGATAAAGTCGGCGCAGGGCATGCCCAGGCGCTCCTCGAGGGCGCGATCGAGGTCGATGTGCTCGCGACCCGTGAGCAGGGCGATCTGCTCGCCCACGCGGGTCTTGCCCGAACCCGGCATGCCGATCAGGGCAATGTTTTGCTCGCGGCGGGACAGACGCTCCGTTACGTTCAAGATGCGCTTGCGCGGGGTGACTTGGCCGGTATAGCGCTCAACGGCCTGTGCCGCCTGTGCCACAAGCATGAGCAGACCACCGATGCGGGGGATGCCGCGACGCTCGGCCTCGAGCATGAGTCCCGTGCGAGCGGGGTTGTAGACAATGTCGATGACGCCCTCGAGCGCATCGAGTCCTTCGAGCTTGCAGGGAGCGTCGGGGCAGTGGGGGAACATGCCGGCGGGCGTGCAGTTGACGAGCAGCGCCGCGTCGGACTGCTGCGCGATGTTTTCGTAGTTGACCTCGCTCGTGCGGCCCACGGGCACGACGATGGCGCCCAGGTCTCCCAGCACCATACTTGCCGTGGTGCCGGCGCCACCAGTGGCTCCGAGCACGAGAGCCTTCTTGCCGGCGACCTCAACCCCCAGCTCCTCGACAAGGCACTGAAAACCGAAGTAGTCAGTATTATCGCCGCGCAGGCGGCCGTCGGGCAGGCGCGTGATGGTATTGACGTTGCCCATGCGCTCGGCGAGCGGGCTCAGCTCGCCCAGATACTCCATGACGGCGCGCTTGTAGGGGATGGTCACGTTGGTGCCCTCCCACTCGTCGCCCGTCATAAAGGCCGCGAGGTCCTCAGGCTCGCGCTCAAAACGCACGTACTCAACCCCCGCGAGCTCTTTGTAGATGGTCGGGGT
This sequence comes from Collinsella sp., assembly GCA_048248475.1. Taxonomy (GTDB): domain Bacteria; phylum Actinomycetota; class Coriobacteriia; order Coriobacteriales; family Coriobacteriaceae; genus Collinsella. The sequence goes on from DBFBEA010000097.1 coordinate 4,523, forward strand.
GTAGCTGTGGCCCAGCACGCGGCCCAGCACGCCGTAGGGGCGGGTTGCGGCGGTATCGGTCATCTAGAGCACCTCCGTGTAGCTGCCAAAGTAGGTAAAGCTCTCGCACACGTCG
>DBFBEA010000098.1:0-7121 GCA_048248475.1 Collinsella sp.
AACGGCATCACAATGCAGGACAATAGTCTGCCGTACGCCACGGGGCCATACATGATCGGCAGTCCCACCCATATCCGACAGATCATGATCAACCTGTTAGACAACAGCATTAAGTACAACAAGCACGGCGGCTCCGTCACCTTTAGTTCAAAGACCAAGCCACTCGATAACGGGCGCGCGCTCTTTTGCTTTAGCGTTTCGGATACCGGCATTGGCATGGCTCCCGAGTTTTTAAAGCATATCTATGAGCCGTTTGCCCAAGAAGGAGACGATGCGCGCAGCAAGTTCCAAGGAACCGGCATGGGCATGCCAATCGTCAAGTCGCTTATTGAACTGATGGGCGGCACCATCGAAGTCACCAGCGAACTCCATGTGGGCACCACGTTCTACGTGGAAATTCCGCTCGATATCGACAAGAACCCCCGGGCGCGGGCGAATACGGTCGAGAGGGCGCTCGACTGCTCGCTCGCCGACATGAACGTGCTGCTCGCCGAAGACAACGAATTGAATGCCGAGATTGCACAGACGCTGCTAGAATCCGAGGGCGTCGTGGTCACCCGCGCCGTCAACGGCAACGAAGTCGTCGATCTGTACCTATCGCATCCCGCCGGCAGCTTCGATGCGATCCTGATGGACATTATGATGCCGGACATGGACGGTTGCGAGGCAACCCGCGCGATTCGCCTGAGCGAGAAGGTCGATGCAGCCGATATCCCCATCATCGCGCTCACCGCCAATGCCTTTGCCGAGGACGCCAAGGCGGCACACGACGCCGGCATGAACGCCCATCTATCCAAACCGCTCGACTTTAACAAGCTCAAAAACATACTCGCCCGCATCAAGAAAAACGGATCCGTTTCGCTATAGTTTGTGCTCAACCACCACGCACGACCAGAAAGGAAGCCAACGATGTTTAGACCCTTACGTCGAAAGAAACGCGCCATCACTGACGAGGAAGCGCGCGAACTGCTCGCTACCTGCAAGCGCGGCGTCTTTGCCGTCAACGGCGACGATGGCTACCCGTACGCCATTCCCGTCAACTACTTCTTTGACGCCGAGCACGACAAGATCTATTTCCATGGCGCCAAAGCCGGCCACAAGGTCGACGCACTCAAGCGCGATGACAAGGTCTGCTTTACCGTATATGGCAACGAGTGGTACCAGGACGGTGACTGGGCTCCCTACGTTATGAGCACCGTCGTCTTTGGCCGTTGTCGCCTGGCGAATGACACCCCCGCGTTTATCGAGGACAAAGTCCGCCAGCTCGCCCTTAAGTACTACCCTTCTGCCGAAGAAGTCGAAGAGGAAATCGCCAAGGACATCAAGGGCGTCCAGCTCTACGAGATTTCGATTGAGCATCTCTGCGGCAAGCAGATTCAGGAAAAGTAAGCCCCTCAGCAGGCCTCATCAATAACAATATGGCCTGGTTCCAACCCACCTTGGAACCAGGCCATATGCTTATAGAGCGTCGGCGGCTATGTGCGCAAGCGCCTCAATGAGCTCCTGCGAGCTCACGGGTTTACTCAGGTGCGCGTTCATGCCCGCCTCACGCGAAAGCCTGCGGTCGTCGGCAAAGGCGTTGGCGCTCACGGCGATAATCGGCGTGGTCGCGGCATCCTCGCGATCGAGTGCTCGAATCTGACGTGTGGCCTCAAGGCCATCGATGCCCGGCATCATGATGTCCATCAACACCACGTCGTACTCGTGCGGCACGCTCGCGGCAAACATCTCGACGGCAGACTCACCATCCCTAGCGTGTGTCACGACGGCACCGGCACGGCTGAGCGTAAACTGCGCGATCTCGGCATTCAGATCGTTATCCTCTACGAGCAAAACGCGCAAGCCCTGGAGTGCATCGCCGTCTCCCGCGTCCACGCGAACTGCCTGAGGAATCTCGGAGCGTTTGCATTTCTCGAACGGCAGGCGGATGGTAAACGTCGTCCCCTGCCCCAAGACGCTCGTAAAACTCATGGTTCCGCCCATAAGCTCGACCAGCTGTTTTGCGATAGGCGCGCCCAGGCCAGTTCCCGACGAAGCGCCTTCCACCTGCTGCTCCTCGCGGCAAAACGGCTCGTAGAGGTGCTTTTGGAACTCCTCGCTCATGCCAATACCGTTGTCGGCGATCGTGTATTCATAGACGGGGACGCCATCCGCTGGCTCCACCTCGCGGCACACCAGGCGGACATAGCCGCCCTGGCGGTTGTACTTGACGGCATTGCCGGCAATATTGAGCAACAAACGCTTGAGGTGCGTCACGCTCACCCGCGCATAGGGATGATTAAGCGTCTGCTGGTCGGAGATAATTGTCACCAGACGCTCCTCGGCCTGGCGCTCCAGAATATCGCGCACTTCACAGTTGAGGGCCACCAAATTTATGGGCACGAGGTTCAGGTCGACCTGCCCGCTCTCCAGGCGACTCATATCGAGCGCCTCGTTGGCAAGGTCGAGCAGCAGTCCCGATGCCGTCCAGATTTTTGAGCGGCACTCAGTCTGCTTTTGCAGATCGTCCGCATTGGCATCGCCAACCTCGACCATGCCGCGAATGCCGTTGATGGGCGTGCGCAGATCGTGGCTCATGCGACGCAGAAACTCCGTCTTTGCCGAGTTGGCAGACGAGGCCTCACGCGCCGCCTTTGCCAGCTTGTCGCCATAGTCGCGCTCCTGCTGCAGCAAGTCCGTCAAACGTCGACGATCAGCGCGGCGACGCACCGTCACAACAACGGCTATAACACCGCCGTAGAGTACCAGCACGCCGGCGGCAACAGCCGCGGCGACCTCAAAGTAGCGCTGCGCCGAGGCATAGGTGTACACATAGAATTTGTGCGCTTTTCCAAATGTGCCCAAATACCACTCGCCGTCGGCGTTAACCAATCTGACCTTACCAGCCAGGCATCGATCCTTAATACCGTCGACAATAAAGACATCCGTCGCAGGCAGATCGAACACGCCCAATACGGTGGGTTCAACGGCATTGGTCGCAACGACCTTGCCGTCGCTTTCGATCACGATATTGCCGCTATCGATGGTTTCATAGCCATCAAGCAAGCTCTGCAGTTTGAGTGTATTGCTTGCAACCGCTTTCGCGCTCTGATGCCTTACCGCGATAACGATGCCCTCGCCATCCTGCCGAGTCACGCAGCCAATGTCTGCGACCGAATCATCCGCAAGCGTGATGCGGGCGGTATAGGACTTAAGCGGATGAGTTGCCACCTCCAGCACGGGTGATTCTTTGAGATACGTAGCGAGCGACCCGTAGTCCACATCGCCCGTCGAGGACTCGGACACCAAATTGCCCGATGCGTCCGTCACGATCAGCGCGCTCACGTTGAACTGGTCGGCGTATTGCTCCAGCATGGCGTTATCCACCGAACCGTCGCGCTCCATATCGCGGGCAGCCTCTCCGGCGATTTCCATAACGCGTATCAGGTTTTTGGTCGTATAGGCGCTGTTGAATGCATCGTAGGAAAGGCTCTGCGTCGCCACGTAATCGACAACGTCGGCAAAGCGCTGCTCGGCTTGGGCCGTCGTGTAATCGTAGCTCATCATGCCGGCAACAACCGAGAGCGCTATCCCCAGCAGAGCGACAAGGAGCCATGCCCCTGTCGAACGATTGTCCCGCTCCTGAGCGGCGTGGTCGGGCGCATCGATCATGACAGGCCCTCCATATTCAAAAATGGCGAAGGGTCATCGAAGTACTTTGACACCAGGCGTTCCATGGTGCCATCGGCAAGCATTTCTTGGTAGGCATGAGTGAGCTTGACGTCGATGCCACGCGTATCGTTGATATCGAAAGCGGTGCCCAAACCGACCTCTAGCAGCGGCTCATCCAAAATGCGATATGCCACACCATAGTCTTTTTCGTAGGTGAGGAACGAGGACTCATGCGCGGCGATAGCGTCGACCAGGCCCTCGACGAGCGCCGGGTTCAGGTATGAACCGTCCGAAAAGCTGTAGAGTTCCTTGATCTGCGGAACGTTTTCATTTATGCGATTGAGCAAAATGTCCTCGGGCTTGGTGGTGGACTGAACCGCCACGATCTTATCCTCAAGATCGGCAAGCGTGTAGATATCGCTCTGGGGATCGACCGCGACCACCTGGCGGCTCGCAAGGTACGGGCCGGCCCAACGATATTCGTTTTCGCGACCCGTCATACTAAAGCTGCCCATGACACAATCGAGTTCGCCGCTCGCCAGCAGCTCCTTCTTCTTTTCCCAGTCGATCAGCTGGTATTTTGGCTTGTAACCAATGCGAGTCAAAGCCTCGGTCAATATCTCGACATCCAGGCCAACGATATCGCCGTACTCGTCGGTATACACAAACGGTGGATAGAGGTCGCTGCCGACGTTGAGCGTCTTAAGGTTGTCGTCTTTGGCCTGCGAGGCATCCAGGCCTTCTAATGCAGACGTCGAGGCTCTGCCATTCGACCCGGAACAGCCGGCTATCGCTACGACAAAGGCGCACGCTACCGCAAGCGCAACAAACAACGAAATGGCAACCGAGCGACGGGACCTTTTCATCGAGCTCCATACAATCCTGTTTACAGACTGAAATGGTAAAAAATAATAGCAAACAAAACCACACGAGTGCCCAATGGCTACAGACGTTTTACCATGTGGGGCCTTCCAGCCGACTTGGCAGAAGGCCCCGCATGCAGTGCTCACTTACCGTGCATTAAAAACGTAGCGGTCCAGGCGGTCGCACGCTTCCTTTACGCGCGAAAGCGGCAGCGCCAGATTCACGCGAATGTGGCAGGGCCCGTGGAACGGGCGGCCGTCCTGATATCCCACGCCCACGCGCGCCCCCTCGTCGAGCAGCCACTGAATATCGCGGCCATGCTCGCGACACCACTCGGTGCAGTCCAGAAACACCATGTACGTGCCCTGCGGACGCGAATAGGACACGCCCTCAAAATGCCCGTCCACGTAATCGCAGAAGTACTCGATATTGCCGGCAAGCACCTGGTTGAGCTCGTCCACCCACTCGTAGCCCTGCGGCTGGTAGGCACCGATAAGCGCATGCATGGAGAGGACATTCATCTCGTTGTAGTGGGTCTTGTTGGACACGGCGCAGATGCGGTCACGCAGCGTCTCGTTGTAGACAATGTGGTAGCTGCCGACAAGGCCCGCCAGGTTAAACGTCTTGCTCGGCGCATAGAGGGCAACCGTGCGCATGCGGGCATCCTCGCTCACCGACTGCGTCGGGATGTGCTTGTGCCCCGGCAGGATGATATCGGACCAAATCTCGTCCGAAATCACCACGCAATCGTGCTGGCGATAGATGTCCATGGCGCGCTCGATTTCGTCGCGCTCCCATACGCGGCCGCAGGGATTGTGCGGCGAGCAGAACACCGCGGCATGGATGTGGTTTTGGGCGAGTTTGCACTCCATGTCCTCAAAGTCCATGCGCCACACGCCCTGATCGTCGAGCTTAAGCGGGCTATGGACAATACGATAGCCCGCGGCCTCAATGGACTTGGTAAAGCCGATGTAGGTGGGGCTGTGGACCAGCACCGCATCGCCCGGCTGGACATACGCGCGCAGCGTCGACACGACACCGCCCAGCACGCCGTTTTCGTAACCGATATGTTCAGGGCGCAGGCCCTCGACGCCATTGCGGCGGCTCTGCCATTCGATGATGCGGTCGAAATACTCGGAGCGCGGATTGAAATAGCCAAACATGGGGTGCTGGGCGCGCTGAATGATGTGTTCCTGGACCGTGGGCACCGTGGCAAAGTTCATGTCGGCCACCCACATGGGAATGCGGTCGAAGCCCTCGTCGGGTGCGTTCGGGGCCATACCGGGGATCTCACCCCAAGAGTCAACGGCGATGGCGTCCATGCCGTGGCGGTCGATGATTGAAGTGAAGTCGTATTTCATGCTGGACTCCCGTGCAAAGTTGATTGTTTTGGTAGGCGTTATTGTCCACCAGCGTGGGCGGTTTTGCCGCGGGGTTTGGCGCTTAATTTGACGGGTGCGGACGAATGGCTGGTTAGTCTTGCGCGTCGTTGACGGCAACTACGGTTAGCTGGGTTTCATCGACCGTAAACGATATGTCGAGCCCGGCGTAAGCCAGATGATAGACGCGGTGTGGCTCGTGCTTGCTGCCCGCGCGGCGCGGGTCTTGGCGAAGGACCTCGACCAAGCCGAGGAGCTTTGCGGGCGGGACCATATCCTGCAGTGCTTGCGGAAACTCAACATCGAGCTCTTGCCACGGAGCATCCTCGATCCAGCCTCCGGTCGCATCCGGGTGGCAGTCCGCAAACGGAATGTAGGGCTTGATGTCGTAGATGGGCGTACCGTCGCGCAGGTCGGCCCCCAACACATGGATGATGGGGCCATCGTCGGTGAGCTCGACACGATCAAGCTTGACGCAGGTGAGCCCGATGGGATTAGGGCGAAACGGACTGCGCGTGGCAAACACTCCCACACGTTCGGCTCCGCCCAGACGCGGCGGGCGCACGGTTTTCGACCATTTTGCGTTGGTGCCGGACCTGTCCTGCGTTTTAGCGTCGACGGCAATATCCTTAGCCGTGCCGCCGGGCGTTCCGTTTTCGAAGCGCCACAGCAGCCACAGGTGAGAGAAGGAGTCCAGGCCCTCAACCGCTGCATTGGAGGCAAATTCCGGCTCAAAAAAGATTCGTCCCTGCAGATGGGGCGCCAAAAAGCTGTTGCGCGGAATGCCGAACTTCTGCGGCAGGTCGGTATGTATGCGTGCGATAGGTTCCATGCCGGTCATTGTACGGCATGGAGGCGTGGGGCGTTGCGCGCAATTCTTCGCCGCGGTCCCCCGTCGTGCAACCAACGGTTGCTTGGAAGGGCGCCTGCCGCCGCGTATGCTTAAGCCATCAACCAGCAGAAAGGAGCCGCTATGGCCTTTGCAGAAAAGCTCATTGCTGTCCGTCGCGCCCATCACCTTACCCAAGAGCAGCTTGCCGCTAAGCTCTTCGTCACACGCCAGGCCATCAGCCGGTGGGAGCGCGGCGAGGTCACACCGGGCATCGACATGATGAAGCTCATCGCCGCCGTAACCGGAGAACCGCTGTCCCACCTGCTCGAAATGCCTGAGCACTATTGCCAGAGCTGCGGCATGATACTCACGCCCGACGACTGCGGCACCGATGC
>DBFBEA010000099.1:0-15647 GCA_048248475.1 Collinsella sp.
ACCAACAGCAGGGCAACGATGACGGTAATGGGGCTCGTGCCAGCGCCCTCGCCGAGCAGCAGCGCGCTCAGCAGCACACCAAAGACGGGGTTCATAAACCCAAAGACCGAGACGCGGCTGACGGGGTTGACGGCAAGCAGGCGCGACCACAGCGAGTAGGCGACCGCGGAGATAAGCGCCATGTAGATGATGAGCGCGATGGCGGGGGCAATCGCCGTGGGGGAGAGCGCGCCACCCATCAAAAAGCCGATGGCGGTGAGGACCAGGCCGCCGACTAAGAACTGCCACCCGGCAAGCAAGACGCCGTCGTGCTCACGCGAGAAGATACCGATCAGGCAGGTCGAAAGGGCACCCGCGACGGTGGAGGCTAGGATAAAACCCTCGCCGTCGAGCGTAAAGCCAAAGGTGCCGTCCGCGCCCGAAAGGTTGACGAGCGCGACGCCGGCAAAGCCCAGTACGCAGCCGAGCACTTTGGCCGCATTGAGCTTCTCGGTGTGAAATGCCAGGGCGGCAAAGAGGATTGCGAGGAAGTTGGCGCTGGCCTCGATGATGGAGCTCGACATGGCGCTGGCGCGCGAGAGGCCCAGGTAGAAAAAGAAGTACTGCCCGATAGTCTGGAAGAGCGACAAGATGCAGATGGGCTTGATATCGCGCGCTTGCGGAACGAGCGGTCGGCGCTGGGCCACGCTCATGCCAACAATGACCAGCATGCCGGCAAGGGTGAAGCGCAGGCCCGCGAAGAGCAGCTGCGAGGCGCTGTCGTGCGCGGGAATACCAAAGAGGCCGTAGCCGATCTTGATGCAGGGGAAGGCGGAGCCCCAGAGCGCGCAGCAAACGAGACAGCCCAGGATGAGTCCGGGCAGGGTGGCGAGATACGGCTTGCGGCTTTCCATGATGTCCTTCTCCTATACGCGCAAAGCAAAAAAGAACCCGCCACCGGGGGTGCCGGTGGCGGGTGTTGTTACCCGAGGGGATTGTACCCGATGGAAACGTATTAAGCGAAGTAGGCTACGCCGCTCTCAAAGATCGGCATGAATTTGTCGCCGGGGACATGCTCGGGCACGTTGCGGTACAGGTTGTCGCCGCGACGCTCGGCATGGCCCATCTTGCCCAGGACGCGGCCGTCGGGGCTCGTGATGCCCTCGATGGCGAGTGCGGATCCGTTGGGGTTGACGGAAAGATCCATGCTGGGCTTGCCGTCCTCGCCCACGTACTGCGTGGCGACCTGGCCGTTGGCGATCAGCTGGGCGAGCACTTCGTCATTGGCGACAAAGCGGCCCTCGCCGTGGCTGATGGCGACGGTGTAGGGGTCGTCCAGGCTGCACTGCGACAGCCACGGGGACAAGTTGGACGAGATGCGGGTGCGCACCAGACGGCTCTGGTGGCGACCGATGGTGTTGAACGTCAACGTGGGCGCATCGGGCGTGGCGTCGACGATGTCGCCGTAGGGCACCAGGCCGAGCTTGATCAGGGCCTGGAAGCCGTTGCAGATGCCCAGCATTAGGCCATCGCGGGCCTTGAGCAGGTCGCGGACTGCCTCGGTGACCTCGGGAGCGCGGAAGAACGCCGTGATGAACTTGGCAGAGCCGTCGGGCTCGTCGCCGCCCGAGAAGCCGCCGGGGATCATGACGATCTGGCTTGCGCGGATGCGGCGGGCAAGCTCGTGGGTGCTCTCGGCGACGGCCTCGGGCGTGAGGTTGTTGATCACGAAGGTGTCGGCCTCGGCGCCGGCGGCGCGGAAGGCACGGGCACTATCGTACTCGCAGTTGTTGCCGGGGAACACGGGGATAACCACGCGCGGGCGGGCGATCTTGGCGCCGCCGTACACGTGGATGTCCTTGGCGCGGAAGTCGATGGTCTCGACCTCGGGGGTCTCGTCGGCGCTGCGGTAGGCAAAGACGCCCTCGATGCCGCTCTCCCAGGCCTCCTGGAGCTCGGAGAGCTCGATGACTTCGGAGCCGGTGTCGATGACATAGCCCTCGACGGTGGTGCCCAGGGGCTCGACGACAACGCCGTCGGCGACCTCGGGCAGCTCGGCATCCTCGGCGAGCTCGACGATAAAGCTGCCGTAAAGCGGGGTGAAGAGGCTCTCCACGTCTACATCCTCGGCAAGCTCGATACCGATCTGGTTACCGACGCACATCTTAAAGAGGCTCTCGGCGCCGCAGCCGTAGCCGGGCGTGGAGATGGCCAGGGCGTTGCCGTTGGCGGTGAGCGCCTCGACGGCGTCAAACGCGGCGAGCAGCTGCTGGGCGTCGGGACGGTAGTCCTCGCCATAGGTAGCGGGGGCGATGCGGACGACGCGGTGCGTGAGGCCCTTGAACTCGGGCGAGACGGCGCGGGCGACCTTGCCCACGGCGACGGCGAAGCTGATCAGAGTCGGCGGAACGTTGAGCTCGCCGGCCTCGTCCTCAAACGAGCCGCTCATGGAGTCCTTGCCGCCGATGGCGCCGGCACCCAGGTCGACCTGGGCCATAAGGGCGCCCAGGACGGCTGCCGTGGGCTTGCCCCAACGCTCGGCCTCGGTGCGCAGACGCTCGAAGTACTCCTGGAAGGAGAGATAGGCGCGCTTGTGCTCAAAGCCGGCAGCCACGAGCTTGGCGATGGACTCGACCACGGACAGGTAGGCGCCCGCAAACTGGTCGGCTTCCATCAGATAGGGGTTAAAGCCCCATGCCATGGCGCTCGCCGTGGTGGTCTCGCCGTCCACGGGGAACTTGGCGACCATGGCCGAGCTCGGGGTGAGCTGCGTCTTGCCGCCAAAGGGCATGAGCACGGTTGCGGCACCGATGGTGGAGTCGAAGCGCTCGGAAAGGCCCTTGTTGGAAGCGACGTTGAGGTCGGTGACGAGCGAGGTCATGCGCTCGGCAAGCGTGGTGCCGGCCCAGCTGGGCTGCCACACGCTACGGGCGCACACGTGGGCGACCTGGTGCTTGGGTGCGCCGTTGGAGTTGAGGAACTCGCGGGACAGGTCGACGATGGCGACGCCGTTCCAGGCCATGCGCATGCGCGGCTCGGCGGTAACCTCGGCGATAACGGTCGCCTCGAGGTTCTCCTCGGCGGCGTAGCCCATGAACTCCTCGACGTCACCGTCGGCGACGGCACAGGCCATGCGCTCCTGGGACTCAGAGATAGCGAGCTCGGTGCCGTCCAGACCGTCGTACTTCTTGGTCACGGTATCAAGGTCGACATACAGGCCGTCGGCAAGCTCGCCCACGGCGACCGAGACGCCGCCGGCGCCAAAGTCGTTGCAGCGCTTGATCAGACGGCAGGCGTCGCCGCGGCGGAACAGGCGCTGCAGCTTGCGCTCGACAGGGGCGTTGCCCTTCTGGACCTCGGCACCCGAGGTCTCGATGGACTCGGTGTTCTGGGTCTTGGAGGAGCCGGTGGCGCCACCGATGCCATCGCGGCCGGTGCGGCCGCCCAGCAGGATGATCTTGTCGGTGGGGGCGGGGCACTCGCGACGAACGTGGTTTGCCGGGGTAGCGCCCACGACGGCGCCAACCTCCATGCGCTTGGCCACGTAACCGGGGTGATAGAGTTCGTTGACCTGACCGGTGGCAAGGCCGATCTGGTTGCCGTAGCTGGAGTAGCCGGCGGCGGCAGTGGTCACGAGCTTGCGCTGCGGCAGCTTGCCCTCGAGCGTCTCGGAAACCGGGACGGTGGGGTCACCGGCGCCGGTGACACGCATGGCCTGGTACACGTAGCTGCGGCCCGAGAGCGGGTCGCGGATGGCGCCGCCCACGCAGGTGGCGGCACCGCCGAAGGGCTCGATCTCGGTCGGGTGGTTGTGGGTCTCGTTCTTAAACAGGAACAGCCAGTCCTGGTCCTCGCCGTCGACATCGACCTTCACCTTGACGGTGCAGGCGTTGATCTCCTCGGACTCGTCGACATCGGTCATGACGCCGGTCTTCTTGAGGTACTTGGCGCCGATGGTGCCCATGTCCATGAGGCAGACGGGCTTGGCGTCGCGACCGAGCTCATGGCGCATCTCCATGTAGCGGTCGAAGGCCTGCTGCACCACGGCGTCGTCGATCGTCACGTCATCCAGGACGGTGCCGAAGGTGGTGTGACGGCAGTGGTCGGACCAATAGGTGTCGATCACGCGGATCTCGGTGATGGTGGGGTCGCGATCCTCATCGCGGAAGTACTGCTGGCAGAAGGCGATGTCCGCCTCGTCCATGGCAAGGCCGCGATCGGCGATAAAGGCGGCAAGGCCGGCCTCGTCGAGCTCGCGGAAACCGTCGAGCACCTCGACGGGCTGGGGCTCGGGGGTCTCCATGTACAGCGTCTCGGGCAGGTCGAGCGAGGCGATGCGCGCCTCGACGGGGTTCACCACGTAGTGCTTGATGGCATCGATGGCGGCCTCGTCCAGAGCGCCCGAGATCATATAGACCTTGGCGGAGCGCACGGCGGGGCGCTCACCCTGGCTGATGAGCTGCACGCACTCGCTGGCGGAGTCGGCGCGCTGGTCAAACTGGCCAGGCAGGAATTCGACGGCAAAGACGGCGCCATCGCTTGCGGGGAGCTCGTCGTAGGTCACATCGACCTGGGGCTCGCTAAAGACGGTCGGCACGCAGGAGCGGAAAAGCTCCTCGTCGATGCCCTCGACGTCGTAGCGGTTGATGATCCTCAGGGCCTCGATGCCCTTGATGCCGAGAATTTCGGTCAGCTCGCCCTTGAGCTGCTGAGCCTCGACGTCGAACCCGGGTTTCTTCTCCACGTAGATACGAGAGACCATTGGTTCCTGCCTTCCTGATCGGTTGGGCGTACGGTACGGTATGCGGCAGCGGTCGGTTTGCGGGGCAAGCCTCGCGGTCGCCTTGAGCCACATGTTTGTAAACCTCACTATGATACGACAGCTCGCGGCGCGTTGAGGACGGCGAGGGTGCTACAGTGAAGCGCAAACAAGAGAAAGGCATCACATGGCATTCGTTTCACTCGCCATCATCGCGCTCGTGGCCTTTGCAAGCCCCTTCATCGCCTCGGCGATCCCCGGGAAACCCGTTCCCGAGACGGTCTTTTTGCTCGTGTTTGGCGCGGTGCTAGGACCCCATATGCTCGACATTATCCATGTAGATGCCGAGGTCTCGCTCGTGTCCGAGCTCGGCCTGGCCTTTTTGTTCCTGCTTGCCGGCTTTGAGATCGACCCCAAGAGCATCACGGGTGTGGAGGGGCGCTACGGCTTGGCGACGTGGGTCGTCACGTTTGGTATCGCCTGGCTTGCCGTGCGCTTTACCCCGTGGTTCTCGGTCAGTCATTTCGACGGTATCGCCGTGACGCTTGCCCTTACTTCCACGGCGCTCGGTACGCTTGTGCCCATCATGCGCGAGCGCTCGCTCACCGGCACGCGTGTGGGCGACTCGATTCTCGCGTATGGCACTTGGGGCGAGCTCGGTCCCGTGCTCGCCATGTCGGTGCTGCTGTCTGCCCGCACCGGCATCCAAACGCTTGTAATCCTTGGCTTGTTTGCGGTGGTCTGCGTGTTGCTGGCCGTGGTCCCGAGCCGCTCCAAGCGCGTCGGCAGCCGCTTCTTTGCGTTTGTCGAGGAACGCGCCGATACCACGTCGCAGACCTTCGTGCGCCTGACGGTGCTCATCCTGGTCACGCTCGTGGCGTTCTCGGCTGTCTTTGATCTCGACATCGTGTTGGGTTCTTTTGCCGCCGGCTTTGTCCTGCGCTATATCATCCCCGAGGGCAACCATACGCTCGAGACCAAGCTCGACGGCCTGGCCTACGGCTTTTTGATTCCGGTGTTCTTTACCGTATCGGGCGCAAAGATCGATCTGACGGCCGTGGCGTCGCGCCCGGGCTTGCTCGCGGGTTTTATCGTGGCGTTGCTGATTATTCGTGCCGTGCCCATTCTCATCTCTATGGGCATTTGTCCCGCGACGCGCGATGTGTCGGCGTATGGCCGCATTACCGTGGCCCTGTACTGCACCACGGCGCTACCGATCATCGTTGCCGTTACGAGCGTTGCCGTCAACGCGGGCGCGCTGTCGCAAGACATCGCGTCGGTTATGGTTGCCGCCGGCGCCATCACGGTGTTCTTGATGCCGCTGCTCGCGCAGCTCTTCTACCGCGTGGTGGATGCTGCGCCGGTTGCCGCCGTGGCAGAGGTTGCCGAGCATCCATCCGATGCGCTCGACATCCTGCGCGCCCATCACGACCTAGCGAGCTTGCTCGCGCGCGAGCATGAGCTGCTGACTTCGCATGGCCATGGTCGCGTATTCGAGGGCCTGCCTACGCTCGATACGATTGCCGAGCGTCTTTCCGCCGAGGCGGCGAGCGGCCACATCGATGCCCGCATCGTGGACGCGGCGCATCTTCTTGCCGATAAGACCTTTGGGGACGAGGTCGACCCGTCCGAGCTGACCCCGCGCGAGCGTCGCCGCCTGGAGCGCGCCAAGCTCGCCGTGCGCGAATACCGCCGCCGCATGCTGGAGCTCTATGCAAGAGAAGAAGCCGAGGACGACGACGGCAAGTAGCGAGGCAGCCCTTCGGAGAGACCAGGGACGGATGAAGCCTCTGGCGGAAAGTACATTCCGGTTTGAAGGCTCGGAATGGGACACGTTTTCCGGAACAAGGCCCTTTGGAAAGTGCACCCCATTCTGAGCCGAAAATCTGGGATGCAGTTTCCTTTTCGAACAGAAGAAGGCGCGCTGCCTGCTATTGATGCAGGCAGCGCGCCTCTTGCATAAAGCTCTACTGAGGTTTGAAATTAGCCCGCTATGTAGATAAGGAAACCTTAATTCCCAATACTTCAAATTCTGAAATTAGACAATGCATTTCTTGAGTCTTAATTGCAAATATCGGATTAATTCGAAATAATGAAAGACGATTAAGCTATTTGATTTCAAAGGAGCGATGAAGCGATGACGTACAAGACGCTCGAAAAACTCTTTTATGCAGATTCAAGCTCCGATCGTTATGCTTGCCATGACGAGCTGCTGCGCGAGCGCCTTACTGCCGACGGCACGGTGCGGACTGGAATTTACCTTGAGCATGGTGAACTGTTCGCTTGTGTTCCTTTGAGCCTGTCCGTTGCTAGCGAGCGGATCCTCAGAAAAGAGCGAAAGATTTCCAACCTGTGGAACAGCTTGCCTTATGTGGCTTTGGGGGCCTCGATTCGTTCGCTGGTGCTTGAGGAGGTTGTTTTCAGCAACGAGATGGAGGGTGTGCACAGCACACGGCGCCAGATTGAAGCGGCGCTGGAGTCTGCGGAGGATGCCGCGGCCGAACTTTGCGGTGCCGCCGAAAAGGAGCACACTCCTTTTATTGAATTTGCTCGCCTCTATCTTCAGCTGGTGGATGGTTCAAGTCGTCCCGGCAAACCCGAGGATATCCGCGAGATTTTCGATGCCGTCACTAAGGGCGTGCTTGACCCGAAGGACCGTCCGGATGGCAAGATGTTCCGTTTGGGTCCCGTTGTGATTGAGAACAGTCGGGGCAAGATTCTCCATCAGGGTGTTTCCTCGGAGCCCGAAATCATTGACCTTCTTGGCAAGATGATAGAGTTGGGCAATCGCGAAGATGTCCCAAGTCTCTATGCAGCCTCAATCTGCCATTTTCTCTTTGAGTACATTCACCCCTTCTATGACGGTAACGGGAGAACGGGGAGATATCTTCTCGCGTTGAGCCTGAACGAGACGTTGTCGCAGCCCACGGTGTTGTCGCTCTCCAGGACGATTGCTGAGAATAAAACCGCATATTACAAGGCGTTTGACGTGGTGGAGAGGCCCCTTAACGGCAGCGAGGCTACTCCGTTTGTTGCAATGATTCTTGATTTGGTCGAGCAAGCGCAAGATGCCGTTCTGGGCGATTTGGCCGAAAAGCGCGTACAACTCGATGATCTTAAGCGGGCAATCGATGAACTCGACGATACGTTTACCGAAAGGGCAAAAGATATTCTGTTTTATGCGGCGCAGATGCATATCTTCGGTGCCTTTGGCGAATCTACGCTTGATGGTGTGTCGGGCTATCTCGATGTGACAAAGCCGACAGCGAGTAGGTCATTGTCGAGCCTAATCGCTGCCGGATATTTAGAAAAGGTATCCGCAAGGCCGCTCGTGTGCAGGATGACGGAGGCGGGACTTAATCTGCTCGGACTAGAGTGAGCTCGGTTGTTAAACGAATGGGCGCTCAAAGGGCTTGCCAACTATTCCTTTACAGCGCGAAGCTGCTCTTGTCCCATTGAAGTGCCTTTGAGGCCTCCCAATGGACTCTCGTATCAAGCAGATGAGATTACGATTCAATTTCGTTCGACACGTACGCCGTGAGTTCATTGTCTAAGGCCTTCAAAGAGTCTTTGATTTCCCGCCTGCGCGCGCGAGCCTGTTCTATTTTTGCGTCACATTATCGTTTCGCTTTGAATTCGAATGGACTGAAGAAGGAACGTCTGCTCTTAAGCTCTCGAAGTTCGTTCCCCAAACGGTCAAATTCATCTTCGAGCGCTTGTTTTTGCGACTTTTTAACAGGATTATCTAACCAATATTTGGCTTGGAGCTCTGCTTCTTTTTCAGCGCGCTCACGTTCCTTCTTCTTCTCGGGGTCGTATTCGTCACGCTTTGCCATGTCCTTCTCTAACTGTTCTCTCCGAAGCTGTTTTGCCTCATCGCCAAGGAAAAAGCCGTCGTTTGTTATTTGCCCGCTGGAGTACTGGCTGTAGTATCGGCGATTTGTTCGAACTTTGATACATAGCTCCTCGAGAGTGCACAATATGCCCCAGCATCTTAAGAGCATCTCGTCTGTGGCAGTGCCTTGTTTGGTGACTTTATTGTCAAAGAGGTCGATAGCTAAGCGAGTCGCTTCTATGCAACTATCATACGCATTTATGCATAGATTAAGAGCTTCTTCTTCGTTGTCATAGTCGAAATCACCTGTCCCGTAGTAATCAAATACACGGACCTTGTTCCACCGTTCCGACCATGTGGAGCAGCCGTTGACCGCAGAGTTTAGGATCGTGATTGCAGCATTGTAATACATTGATGAAATGTTGCGCGCTGCAAGACCGGAAAGGTCTTCGGTAAAGGCGTCGAGGAGCTCTTCGATATTCTCGGGTATCTCGGCACTCTCCCCCTGCTCTTTGCCGAGCCTCTTTACGGCAGCCGTTTGTAATTCGCACACGGCCTCTATATTTTTCCATTGGAGTTCACGCGACTGTAGGTGACGAATGAGCCCCGATTGAATTAACTCTAGATTCTTCGAATTCGGTAGATTTGCAAGTTTCTGGCAGAAATAGTCTATCTCAGAGTTTGCGATAGCTCGCAAATGCTCAATGAAACCTATCGCTATGTTTAGCGCTGTGTTTATCTCATCAAAATCTGATGGGGCTCGATTTAGCAGCTTTAGCATATTAATGCATGCTGCATTTGATTCCGACAAGCGATCGTTGTCAAACGTGAGCTGCCAGTCTATCGCTTTTGCCTTTATCGACCATGCCTCGGCGTTCTTAAGATCAATCTCGAGGGCCATGGAGGCATATTTTTCAGCATCAGCGTTGTTATCTGCTTTTTGAGCGGTTCTGGCCAGGGCGAGATATCGATCGACATCTTCAGTGCGGTCTGTTTTCACTGTGCCTTCGACTTGGACAACACCTTCGACCATCATTTTCTTTGCGGTTTCAAGCGTGTATTTCATTCCGCAGCTTTGACAGACGAAAAAGTCTCCATCTTTGATTATCTCTGTGCTACCGCAGAGCTCGCATTGCAGCGCTTTCATTTCGATTGCTCCATTTCATACCCCTTGCTGTTCATTTCCCGTATTAGTTTCTGCTTTATCTCAAAAACGTCATCCTTGTAAGGGAGATATAAGATGCCGTTTATATCGGACGGTTTTTCTATTGGCGGGTCGGCTTCTTTGAGAAGGATCGCGGTCCTAGACCTGCCGAATTTCATCAGTAGCATCCCAAGCTCCAAAACTACGTTCTGGCGAGCTCTTGGCTGCGGTCGATCCTGTTCATTCTTTGGATAGCCTATATCGTCCGGGGTCATAAGTACTATCCCGTAATTAGCGCAAGGGATGTATTCCATTAGTTGTTCGATTACTGTCCGGCCCCCTATAGGCTGGTTATCGAGAAAAATAGGCTCGAGATTTAGCTCTTCGAGAAGACGTTGGAGTTGGTTTCGTGCGGTTTTATCGTGGCCGTAAACAACGAAAACTTTCTTGTTTGGTTCATCAATGATTTCATGTTCGATGGCTTTTCGGACCTGATCAGCGTTATTTCCTTGACAAAAGAAGCCGCCGCTGTCGTAGACATATACGGCTGTTCCACTTTCGAGCTTTATTCGATAGCCGATAGTTTTGTATCTCTGGGTCTTTTTTACCGGAATTTCTTTTGAAATAAGAAGCGAGATTAATTTATCCTTATCGATCATTAGCTGTCCTTGTTTGCTTTAACCAGTGCTGCTCTTTGCCTTATCAACGAAGTCATGCGCAATATTTTCGAGTTCGCACCTTCGATATCGTTTGATTCGATTGATTGCGATAGATCACGAAGTGCGCTCGATATTTCATCTTCAACTTGAGCGCTTGCTTCACAACTGGCGGGGTCGGCAAAGCTTGAAGTTTCCAAGAGGCTGGTCATTGATGCGCGCAACTCTGAAGGTGATTCATCTAGAAGCAGTCTTAGCTGAAAATCAAGGTTCTGCATGGATTGCGATTTGCTTGAAACTTGGTCTTCAACAGTAGATGCGTGAGATTCGGAAGCGCCTGTTGCGAAGAGCGTGGCTGTCGCAGCGCTTGCTAGCAGAAAACTGAGAATTGGAATTGCTGGAAGCGCCTCTGTTTTTAACGCGGACCCTAGCATGCCTAACAACAATTGGACTGTAAACGATACGCCAATAACAAGTATCTTTGAGATACCAAATATCTTAAGATTCTTTTGGGGTCCAAATAACAAGGTTGAAACCACCAGGGCGAGCATGACCAAAGAGAATGCGCTCTCAATCCAAAAGGTAGTTGAGGGTCCAAATAAAAGTACGGCCACGCTTTCGATAACTATGAAGAGGGCTACGGGGGTTGCTGCAATATATGCCTGCGTGTTCTTCATTATGACCTCCGTGCTCCGCATTCGGGACAGAATTTCTCGGTTCCAGAGAAGCGATATCCACACTCGGAACAGAACTTTGCAGCACTTTGCTGCGAATTGGTATCCGTAGGGATGGGCTGCGTCGCAGACGTGCCAGTCGCTTGTGAGAGTGCATCGGTCATAACTGACCCCATGGTCCCGCCGACACCGGCCATTACGCCCAGACCAATTCCCATGTTTGCGTATTCGCCAGTCGCTTCGTTTTGGGCTATCTTTTCGGCAACATCGAAGCTGCGTTCCTGTTGATAGGTATAGCCCTCGATTTGCCGTTTTTCTGCGCGTGCTTTCGCGGAGATTACGGTGCGCTGCGCCGCAGTTTCTTGTTCGATAATGCTGACCTGTTGTTTTATCTGTGCTTCGCGTACATCGGCATATTGCTTGAAATGGAGGTCCTTAAACTTCTCGTATACCGGATCGCCTTCGGGTTTGACGATGGCGGTGACTAGCATTTGCGTTAATGAGAGGCCGTATGCGGCAAAGTCGGGAAGTAGCTTGGTCTTAAGCGAGTCGGATAACTCTTCAAGGTGTGCATCAAGTTCGAAAATGGAGAGTTTTTGTTCGGTAATTACTTGTGCAAGATGAGTTTTTATTCGAGTTTGTAGGAAAGCTTTGAAATAATTGATCAGCTTGTCCTGGGAGAGCAAAGCTTCGGTTCCAACAAGCTTGAGAAGGAGCCTGCGGGGCTCTTTTACAGCAAGAGCCATCTCTCCGGACGCCCCGAGCGAGAGCGGAAATCCATAAGTCGGTTCCATGAACTGAATCTTGGAATTGGTTCCCCAACGGATGCCCATCTGCTCGATGAGGTTAACAAAGTAGACCTCTGAGTGAAACGGGCTGACACCACCGGTCGTTATCTTCGAAATGCCATTCAGTAATGGTAGATTTTGAGTCTCAAGTTCATGCCTGCCTGGTCCAAACGAATCCAGGGCCTGTCCATTAAGGAAGAAAATTGCTTCTTGGGTCTCGTGAACAATGAGTTGCGAGCCTGTATTGAAGTCTTCTGAGGGGTGTTTCCAGATAAAAGTTCGGTTATTGCCCTCATATTTGATGACATCCGTGATGCTCATAGTCACCTTGTTTCTATGGTTAGTAATTTTGATTTGCTAAGATAACCGTCGTTGCTACGACGGCAAAAGTGGTGCTGAGGCCCAGGCGAAGGATGTCGCCGGGGTACAGCTGGGCGGGTGCTCCGGAGCTGATGTCGAGTTCGTTGTTGTCGGCTGTTCGAATCAGATGTGTGCCGTTGGTCGAACCGAGGTCTTGTGCGTACCAAGCATTGTTCTCGGCGAAGATACGGAGATGCCTGGCGGAGACATCCAGCCCAACATCGGTGACAGCGCCGTCTTCGAGTGCGAGCGCTCCGATGGTGGAGCCCATGGCAGAAGGCTCAATGACATAAGGGCCGCCGATGACGAGTTCGTTATCGATCCTGATAAGGCCGATCGCATGTTCGGTGCCCGTTTGTTTTAAATCGCATGGACAGAAAGAAATACTTGAGGGGGTAAACGACCTGACGTTCTCTGCGAATTCAAAGCGGTCCCTGATGTACGCGATAGCACGGGCCGAATCGCACCAACAGGCGGTCGAAACAACGAGCGCGATTGAGATAAGAGCCCTGTCGTCTTTGTCTGGCTGGCAGCTGACGAGGCGCGAGGCGGCGTTTCGGTAAAGGAGCCCATTGCGCCCACAGGCACTGAGCGCTTGAGCCATCGCGTCAGTCGCTGCCGCAATCATGGTATAGACGTCGGCGCTCGAATACCCTTTTCCCTGTAGCTTGTGCAGGATTTGATTCGATGCGCAGGACCAGTCGGTAAAGTAGCGATCTTCTAGGGAGCCCGGCTGCGAGTGCACAATCGTGCGCGAAAGCCAACTGGTGTCCTGTGCCATTTGGGCGGTAGGCTGTCCATTTGTTAACGGTAGATCGGATAGTAACAGCTCAGCAAGTGCGCGATGGCTCAGGGTAAATGAAGTCTTGAACAGGGAGAACATGACCTCGAGCGGTGTTTGCCGTCTTGGCATGTTATTCTCCCTTCCTTGACCTTATTCGCTAAATAAAGGATAAGGGTGTCACTGGCCGATTTTACTGTGCAACAAATTGCATGTCGGCGAGCGGTCGCGCCGCCTGATGTGCTTGCTCCAGCACGAGAGCTGGTTATCTTAGGGGTGCTATACGGTCTCGTTTTGATTAGGATGGCATGACTAAACCGCCCTTCGGGAAACTGTGTCCCGGAATGGATGTCCAGATTGGGATGTAGCTTCCGCGAGAGACCCGTTGCGGAAACGGTGTCCCAGAATCGGCGTTCGAAACGGGGCGCAGTTTCCCTTACAAACAGAACAAGGCACGCCGTCTGCAGTTGATTCAGACGGCGCGCCTTTTTGGTTGAGCTATGTTGAGGCTTGAAGCCAAAGCTTGTGGCTCCTTAGGAGCGGGCGGCTCCGTCGACGGGGAGGATGGCGCCCGTGACGTAGGAGGACATGTCGCTCGCCAGGAAAACAAAGGCGTTGGCGACATCCACGGGCTCGCCCATGCGACCGAGCGGAATGGTGGCGATGATGGGCTTGATGACCTCTTCAGGCAGGTTGGCGACCATATCGGTCTTGGTCACGCCGGGTGCGACGGCATTGACGCGAATGCCCATGGGGGCGAGCTCGCGCGAGAGCGACTGGACCATACCGTTGACGGCAAACTTGGACGTGGGATATCCAACGCCGGAGGGCTGGCCGTACTTGGCGACCATCGAGCTTGTGGTAGTGATGGTGCCGCCGTGGCCGGCCTCGGTCATGATCTTGGCGGCAGCCTGGTGGCCGTTAAAGACGGCGACGACGTTGAGGTCCATAACTTTGGCGAACTCCTCGGCCGTGTAGTCCAAGAGGGGTGAACGCTGGGAGATACCGGCATTGTTGACGACCGTGTCCAAGCCGCCCATGTCGGCTGCAGCCTGGGTAAAGGCCTCGGTCACGGCTTCGAGTGAGGTGAGGTCGCAGGAGCGGCCCCAGACCTTGGCGTCGGGATAGGCGGCTGCCAGCTTCTCAACGGCCGTATCGGCGGTCTCCTGACGCGAGCCAAAGACGGTGACGGCGGCGCCCTCCTCGATAAAACGGCAGGCGATCGCATAGCCGATACCGCGCGTGCCTCCGGTGATGATTGCTTTCTTGCCCTCGAGCAACATGGTATTTCCTCTCATCGCGGGCGGACATTCGCAGCACAGCGTAGTCGTAACCGGAATCGGCCGTGTTTGCATATCGGTGAACGGTAGCCCGCGTTACCGATGAGCGGCTCGCGCAAATGTGTCCTGTCGTTGTGCTTAGGGCAGGAGACAAAAGGGCTCCCATCCCACATCGGACGGGAGCCCTCAAAGCGCGTATTGCTAGGCGAGCGTTGGGTTAGTTGGCCATAACGCCTTCGGTCCAAGCCTCAACGTCCTCGATGCGCAGGACGTTGGCGACCTCGGCCACGCAGTCGACGCTGGCAAGCTCGGCGGCGGCAGCCTGGATGTCCTTCTCGAGCGCGCGGTGCGTCAGGAAGATGACCGAGCAGGTATCGCTGGCGCTCGACTTGCCGTCCTCGACCTGGTTGATGAGCGAGATCGAGATGTTGTGCTTGGCAAAGATGTCGACCGTCTCGGACAGGGCGCCCACGCGGTCGGCGACCTTCAGGCGCACATAGTACTTGGTCTGGAGCTCGTCCATAGGCTTAAAGGCGAGGTTGTGGCCATAGGGCTCAATCTCGGGCAGCGGAGCCACGCCGCGGCTGATCTGCTCGGAGAGCGACAGGATATCGCCCACGACGGCGCTCGCGGTGGGGAAGGAGCCTGCGCCGGCACCGTAGAACATGGTCTCGCCCACGGCGTCGCCTACCACGTAGACAGCGTTCATGGCGCCGTTGACCTTGGCAAGCATGTGGTCGGCGGGGATCAGCGTGGGATGCACGCGGACGTCGACGCCGGCTTCGGTGTTGCGTGCGATGCCCAGCAGCTTGATGGTGTAGCCGAGCTCGCGGGCTTGGGCGATGTCCTCGGCACCGATGGTACGGATACCCTGCTGGTACACATCGTCGGTGGTAACGCGGGTGCCAAAGCCGATGGAGGCGAGGATGGCCGTCTTGCTGGCGGCATCGAAGCCGTCGACGTCGGCGGACGGGTCGGCCTCGGCATAGCCCTTTGCCTGGGCGTCGGCGAGCACGTCGGCGTAATCGGCGCCCTCGGCGTCCATACGCGACAGGATATAGTTGGTGGTACCGTTGAGAATGCCGGCGATGGTCAGGATCTTGTTGCCCACCAGGTCGTGCTCGAGCGTGCTCACGATGGGGATGCCGCCGCCGCAGCTGGCCTCGCACTTAATCTGCACGCCGCACGCGCGCGCCTTCTCGGCGAGCGTCTCGACATGACGGCCCAGCAGGGCCTTGTTGGCAGAGACGACGTGCTTGCCGTTCTCGAAGGCGGTGGTGAAGATTTCGGTCGCGGGGTGCTCGCCGCCGATGAGCTCGACGACGATATCGACGGCGGGGTCGGTGACGACGTCGTGCCAGTCGCTCGTAAAGGCCTCGCGCTCAATACCG
>DBFBEA010000100.1:0-20285 GCA_048248475.1 Collinsella sp.
CGTTTGCAATTTGTCATTGCGGGCTCCCCTCCGGGCGCTATTTGCCGTTGGACACGACCGTCTGGCCCTCGACGCCGTTAAATCCAAACAGCATGTCAAGCGTCCGGATGTACCATGGCGCGTCCTTGCCGACTTCTTCGATCTCCTTGGCCACCTCGCTGGCCTTCTTGGCGTTCGACGACTTCTTTTCAGCCGACGACGAGTCCGAATCGCCGTCCAGGCCCTGCACTTCAATCCTCTTCTCGCCGGGCATCACCAGGCCCAGGTCCTCGGATGCCGCGTCCTTGATACCCTCCTCCGAGAGCAGCTTGTCGACGCTTTTTTGCAGCTCATCATTGTATTGCTGGCGAATCTCGACCTGCTTGGCCAAGATATCGCTCGAACGCTTTGCCACGTACAGGTCGCGCACGGGGAAATACAGGCTCACGAGCACCAGGGCAACGACGATGCCGATGAATAGCCCTCGCTGAGGACCGTGGGTAAAGTTGTAGATCGCCTTGACCACCGCGTTGTCGTTGGCGTAGTGCATAAAGTCCGAGCCCGAAAGACGGTTCGAGGGCCTGCTCGACCTATCGTGCGTTTGAGCCGACGAGCGCTGAGCATGCGACGAACGTGCCGGGCGCACTGGTCCATCTGTCGAAGTATTCACTTGAGCATTGGGGCGCGAGGTACTTGTCGGGCGCTGTATGGAGCGGTCGGCGCCGGCGTAGGCGGACCCACCGAGCTGCACCGTGCGCGCACGGCGAGGCAACGGCTCACGCGAACCGGCGGAATAGTACCTGTTGTCGTAAATCTGATCCATGTGCGCCTTGTGCGGTTGAGGTTTGTTTGCGCTAAGTATTCTAGTTATAGCACGAGCGCCCGCACCGCCTTCGCCAGCCTTTGCTCGACATAAAAAAGGCGCTGAGCCATATGGCCCAGCGCCCAATGGCGGCCATCAGAAGTGGAACGGAGCCGAGTCAACCCCGCTCCCCGCGCGCACCACTTGTTTAGCGAATGTTGTAGAACGCGGCCTTGCCGGCGTAGCGCGCACTGCCCTCGAGCTTGTCCTCGATGCGGATGAGCTGGTTGTACTTGGCGATGCGATCGCTGCGGCACGGGGCGCCCGACTTGATCTGGCCGGCGTTGACGCCCACGACCAGGTCGGCGATCGTGGAGTCCTCGGTCTCGCCGGAGCGGTGACTCACGATGCAGGCGTAGCCGGCCTCCTTGGCGGTCTCGATGGCCTCGAGCGACTCGGTGAGCGTACCGATCTGGTTGACCTTGACCAGGATCGCGTTGGCGGCACCAAGCTCGATGCCCTTCTTGAGGCGCTCGGTGTTGGTGACGAACAGGTCGTCGCCTACGAGCTGCACCTTATTGCCAATGCGGCGGGTAAGCTCGACCCAGCCGTCCCAGTCCTCCTCGGCCATGCCGTCCTCTATGGAGATGATGGGATAGGTGTCGACGAGCTTCTCCCAGTAATCGACCATCTGGGCGCTCGTGTACTCAACGCCCTCGCCCTTGAGCTCGTACATGCCGGTCTCGGCGTTGTAGAACTCGGTCGAGGCGGGGTCCATGGCGTACATGAAGTCGACGCCGGGCTTAAAGCCGGCCTTCTCCACGGCCTTGGTGATGTACTCGAACGGCTCGGCATTGGTCTTAAGGTTGGGGGCAAAGCCGCCCTCGTCGCCCACGCCGCCGCCCAGCCCGGCCTCGTGCAGCA
The DNA here is from genome assembly GCA_048248475.1 of Collinsella sp. GTDB lineage: Bacteria > Actinomycetota > Coriobacteriia > Coriobacteriales > Coriobacteriaceae > Collinsella. The sequence goes on from DBFBEA010000100.1 coordinate 1,706, forward strand.
CGCCCTTGAGGGTATGGTAGACCTCGGCGCACCAACGCAGGCCCTCGGCAAAGCTCGGGGCGCCCACCGGCATGATCATGAACTCCTGGAAGTCAACGTTATTGTCGGCATGCACGCCGCCGTTGAGGATATTCATCATAGGTGTGGGCAGCAGGTGGGCGTTGACGCCGCCCAGGTACTGGTACAGCGACAGGCCCGCCGACTCGGCAGCGGCGCGGGCGACGGCCAGCGACACGCCCAGGATGGCGTTGGCACCGAGCTTGGTCTTGTTGGGGGTACCGTCCGCGGCAATCAGCGCGGCATCGACGGCGCGCTGATCGAAGGCGTCGAGGCCTACGACGGCATCGGCGCACTCGTTGTTGACGTGCTCGACGGCCTGCGAGACACCCTTGCCCAGATAGCGGCCCTTGTCGCCATCGCGCAACTCGCAGGCCTCAAAGGCGCCGGTCGAAGCGCCCGAAGGCACCATCGCGCGACCGAAGCTGCCGTCCTCGAGCACAACCTCGACCTCGACGGTGGGATTGCCGCGGCTGTCGAGCACCTCGCGACCGTAGACGTCCAAAATATCGCTCATGTTGTCTCCCTCTCACTTGGAAACGTAGTGGATGCAAGCGACCGGCTGACCGCGCACCGTCGGTGCGCCTCCGTAAGTTAGCCATGTCGCACTTTTTGCATTATGCCCTAAGTTAGCCGAAGGATACACTTGTTTTTCGAAAAATTTAGCGGGAACGATGAGGCGTGTCAGCCTGTCGTTCCCGCAGTCTTACTCCTCCGCCTTTGCGGCATCCCACAGGTCGTTGAGGCCGTGGGTCGAAAGCTCGGCAAGATCCACGTGAGCATCGGCCGCCATCTGCTCCATCGCGGCCCAGCGACGGCGGAACTTTGCCGTGCTGGCACGAAGGGCGCTCTCGGCGTCAATGCCCTCCTTGCGCGCGACGTTGACCAAAGCAAAGAGCAGGTCGCCAAACTCCATTTCGCGCTCGGGCGAGCCAGGGGCCTCGGCCTCAAACTCGGCACGCTCCTCGGCAACCTCGTCCCACACATCCTGGACCGTCTCCCACTCAAAGCCCACGGCAGCCGCCTTGCGCGACACCTTCTGAGCCTGCATCAGCGCCGGCAGATGCGTGGGCACGCCGTCGAGCAGGCCCTCGGGCGCAGCCTCGCCTGCCGCCACGGCCTTGTCCTTGGCAGCCCTCTCGGCAAGCTTAACCTCGTCCCAAATCTTGAGTACCTCGTCGGAGCTGTCGGCATCCACATCGCCAAACACGTGCGGATGACGGCGAATGAGTTTGGCGTCGATATCGCGCGCCACGTCGGCCAGCGTAAACTCGCCGGCATCCGCCGCGATCTGCGCATGCAGCACGACCTGCATGAGCACGTCGCCCAGCTCCTCGCGTAGGTGAACCGCGTCGTCCGCCTCGATGCAGTCGAGTGCCTCGTAGGCCTCCTCGATCATGTTCTTGCCGATGCTGCGGTGTGTCTGTTCGCGGTCCCACGGGCAGCCATCGGGCTGACGCAGACGCCAGATGGTCTGCACCAGATGCTGCAGCTCGGCCGACGCGTCTATCAGCGTGGACAGATCGCGCGAGCCCTCGGCATTTTGCTGAGCCATATGCTGCGCCATGGTTATTCCTCCTCCAGGATCACGTGGCGGAACGCACCGCCCTCGTAGATGCCGTAGCTGTGCGTGCCGTCCTTGGGAATGCTCACACTGCCGGGGTTGAAGAGCCACAGGCCCGGGTGCGCGGCACTTTCCTCGTTGACCTTGATGTGCGTATGACCGTAGACGAGCGCGGAGCCCTCGGGCAGCGCGGGCGCGTGGTCGACGCTGTTGTGCATGCCGGCGCCAAAGACATGGCCGTGCGTCAGGAACAGCTCGCGGCCGGTCTCGTCAAACAGCGTGGCGTAGTCGGCCATGACGGGAAAGTCGAGGACCATCTGGTCGACCTCGGCATCGCAGTTGCCGCGCACCGCGATGATGCGGTCGGCCAGGGCGTTGAGCAGCGGGATAACGCGCTTGGGGGCGTAATCGCGCGGCAGGTCGTTGCGCGGACCGTGGTAGAGCAGGTCGCCCAGCAGCACGATGCGGTCGGGCTGCTCGGATTCGATGTCGGCGACCAGGCGCTCGGCCCAGTATGCCGAGCCGTGGATGTCGGAGGCGATGAGGTATTTCATGGTGGTCCTTTCGGTGAGGTTGATGGGGTGGGTGTGGCGCGTCGCCGACGGTGTCACTCAAATTGCAAAGCCGCGGCTTGCGCCGCCTGCATCACGCGCTGGAGCGGCACGTTATGCTCGCGAGCAAGGCGGGCGCAGTCCTCGTACTCGGGCGCTGCACGCTCGCTGCCATCGGGCAGGGTTGCCACCTTTACGGCCACCTCGCCCCAAGGCGTCGCCACTTGTTCAAAGCGGCGCGGCAGGCAGACGCGCTCCATAATCTGGCGCCGGATACCGTTGGTCGTGGTTTCCAAAAAGATAATCGTCTGCAGGCGCTCGATATCCTCATGCGAGCAGATCACCTGCAGCTGCCAACCGGGACGGCCTTTTTTGCAGTAGAGGAGCAGCCAGTGCACCTCGCGCGCACCTGCCTCGCGCAGGCGGTCGGCGGCGTAGGCAAGCACCTCGGGCGACGCGTCGTCGATGTCGCACTCCAGTTTGACGATAGTTTCGGGCGCATCAGTCTCGCGAGACAGCGGGGATGTGCTATCGCATTGCATACGGTCTGGATCCTTTCCGCGCGGGCTCGTTTTGTTCACCCAAACGCTAGCACATCGCAGGCTGCGCGAGTGTGACGGCGCGTGATGAGCGCGATTTTCCTTGTCGACAAGAAACCGACACTCCACCGCCCCGGCCAAACATGTACATCAGCCTCCAAACATGTCATTATTTGCAGCTTTTGGAGGCTGATGTACATGTATTGGAGCAAGCGAGGCCGCGCAGCCTTTCCAATCGATTTCGAGCTCCGGCGCGCGCGGCGTGTTGAGAGCTGCAACATTACAATGGAGCGGATTCGCCAAATGCAAAGGAGTCGCCATGCCCGCATGCCCGCTGGTCGATTGCCACACCCACACCTCGTTTTCGGACGGACATGCCTCGTTTGAGGACAACGTTCGCGCCGCTGCTGCGGCCGGTTGCCGCGTCATGGTCTCGACCGACCACCTCACCTTACCCGCCAGCATGGATGCCAACTGCGAGGTGCAGGTTGTCGAGGGCGACCTGCCGGCACATCGTCTGGCTTTTGAGGATGCCCGCAAGCTTGCCGCGCAGATCACGCCGGAGCTCGAGCTTATCTATGGCTTTGAATGCGACTGGTACGAAGGTTGCGAGCCTCTGGTTGAGCGCTGGTCCGCGAGTGCCATAGTGCGCTTGGGCAGTGTGCACTGGATTGGCTATCCGGGCGATATCATGGCCGGTGCCGCGGGTGCGGCGGGAACGGAAGACGTCGCTCGCCCCGATACACCCGATTCGCGCTGCGGCTGGATCGATGATGACACCAACCTGCATGTTTGGGAAAACCTGGGGGTACACGGCGTGTGGGAGCGCTACGTCGACGACTGGTGCCGCGCCTGCGAAAGCTCACTCAACTTTGACGTAATGGCCCATCCCGACCTGGTCATGCGCTTTTCGAAGGAAGGCTTTACGCCCGACTTTGACCCGACGCCGTTCTGGGGGCAGATGGCCGAATGCGCCCACGATACAGGTCGCCGCGTTGAGGTCTCGACCGCCGCACCGCGCAAGGGCCTCGACGACTATTACCCCTCGACGGGGCTGTTGCGCTGCTTCGCCCATGCCGAGGTACCCATCACCTTTGGCTCGGACGCGCACCGCGCCTGCGACATCTGCTGGAATATCCACGAGGCACAAGCCCACGCCTACGACTGCGGTTATCGAACCTTCGACATCCCCCACCCCACCGGCGAATGGGAACCCACACCCCTCGACTAGCCATCCCTTCATAAGTTGCGGTGGAATAGGGATTGTTTTGCCTGATGAAGCGCTTAAACAGTCCCTATTTCACCGCAACTTCCATGACCCCGTTACACCAACAAAGACTGTCCCAAACGACTAGTGGCGGCGGGCGTTGAGTTCGCCGGCCAGCTCGTCGAGGGTAATGCCGTAGCGCTCAAGCGTCACGAGCAAGTGGTAGACCAGGTCACCGGCCTCGTAGCGAATGTGATCGTGATCGTTATCCTTGCAGGCCATGATCACCTCGCTCGCCTCCTCGGCAAGCTTCTTAAGCAGCTCATCCTCGACGTCGGTCAGCAGGCGAGCGGTATAGCTCTCCTGCGGCGACGCGTCGCGACGACCATGAATCACCTCGGCCAGCCCCGTCAGTGTCTCGCCGATATTTCCATCCTGAACGTTTGCGGTGCGCACACCCATGGTTCAATCCTTTCTGGTTGGCCAAGCGCCTAGTCGAGCGCCCGCCCTACGCGAGTTTCTTAAAGAAGCAGGTACGGTTGCCGGTGTGGCAGGCCGGACCCGGCGAGTCGACCTTGACCAGTAGCGTATCGCTATCGCAATCGGCCCAGAGCTCCTTGACCTCCTGCATGTTGCCGCTCGTCGCACCCTTGTTCCAGAGCTCCTGGCGGCTGCGGCTCCAAAACCACGTGGTGCCGGTCTTGAGCGTCAGCCCCACCGACTCCTCGTTCATCCAAGCAACCATAAGCACCTCGCCGGTGTCATATTGCTGAACCACACAGGGAATCAGCCCGCGGGCGTCGTATTTAAGATCAGACGCTTCTATTACCTCAGTCATCATTTCTCCCAAGTAATTACCGTAAACCCCACAGGTCGGCGAGGGTTGTCCAGGTGCCGCAGGTTGCCGCGAAAGAGGAGCGACGCGTACTTTGGTACGCGAGCGACGGTTTGAGCGGCAAGATGCGGTGCCTGGGCAAGCCGCAGCGAAGCCCGCAGCATTAGAAGTCCAATCTCACAGGAATGCCCTGCGAGGCCATATACTCTTTGACTTCGCGAATGCTGAAGATTCCAAAGTGAAAGACGCTCGCCGCCAGCACGGCATCGGCCTCGCCCTCGATCACACCCTCGGCAAAATGCTCGAGTGTGCCCACGCCGCCGCTTGCGATCACCGGAATCGGCACCGCGCGCGCCACGGCGCGGGTGAGCGCCAGGTCAAAGCCGGCCTTGGTGCCGTCGCGGTCCATACTGGTGAGCAAAATCTCGCCGGCGCCACGACGAGCCGCCTCCTCGGCCCACGCCACTGCGTCGATACCCGTAGCGTTGCGGCCGCCCGCCGTAAAGACCTCCCACTTATCGGCGCCCGGCTCCCCGGGCAGCCCCACGCGCTTGGCATCGATCGCCACGACCACGGCTTGGCTGCCAAACGCCGCGGCGGCCTGGCTGATCAACGACGGATCGCGCACGGCGGCAGAGTTGAGCGACACCTTGTCAGCACCGGCTGCAACCATGGTGCGCATGCCCGCCAGGTCGCGAAAGCCGCCGCCCACGGTATAGGGAATGGCCAGCTCCTCAGCAGCATGCGCCGCCATCTCGATAGTCGTCGCACGGTTATCGCTCGTCGCGGTAATGTCCAAAAATACGACCTCGTCCGCACCCTCGCGGTCGTAGGCGCGGGCCAGCTCCACCGGATCGCCGGCATCGCGCAAGCTCACAAAGTTGACGCCCTTGACCACACGGCCGTCCTTGACGTCCAGGCAGGGAATTACGCGCTTGGTAAGCATGGGCTACTCCTCCCCTCGGGCGGCGGCCAGCGCCTGGGCCAGCGTAAAGTTGCCCTCGTAGAGCGCGCGGCCGGTAATGGCACCTTCAATCGCGCCCTCACCCACCGCAGCCAGCGCGCGGATGTCGTCGAGCGTCGAGATGCCGCCCGAAGCCACGACGGGAAAGCCCGCGACCTCGGCCACATGGCGATATGCCGCCACGTCGATGCCCGTCTGCATGCCATCACGCGCGATGTCGGTATACACCAGATGCTTAAAGCCCAGCTCGGTAAGCTGCGCCACGGCATCGTCGAGCGCCACGCCCGCGCCGTCGCGCCAGCCGTTCACCTTAACCTGGCCGTCGCGTGCGGCAACGTCGGCGACCAGCAGCTCGCCAAAGCCTTGGGCTGCCACCTCAGCAAAACCCGGCTCGGTCACGAGCACGGTGCCCAGCGCAATGCGGCGAGCACCATAGCCTGCCAGCTCATCGATGCGTGCGAGTGAGCGAACGCCGCCGCCCACGTCCACGGACAGACCGTCGACGCCGCAGATGGCCTTAATCGCCGCCGAATTGGCAGCGCATGTGTCCTCGTCCTCGCCAAAGGCAGCGGACAGGTCGACGACGTGCACCCAGCTTGCGCCCTGCTCGGCAAACGAGCGGGCGACGGCCACGGGGTCATCGGAATATACCTTGCAGCAGTTGCGGTCGCCGCGCTCCAGGCGCACAACCTTGCCGCCGATCAGATCGATTGCGGGAAACAGGATCATCGGCCAACCTCCTCGACGATGTTGACGAAGTTCTTAAGGATGCGCTGACCCAGCGCGGAGGATTTCTCGGGATGGAACTGGCAGCCCCACACGTTGCCGTGGCGCACGATGCACGGGAAACTCCGTGTATAGTGCGTGCGCGCCAACACATCGGTGGCATCGACGTCGCCGGCCACCGCGTAGCTGTGGGTGAAGTACATATTGGCGCCCTCGGCAAAACCGGCGAGCAGCGGATCGGCCGCGCCGGCAGGCGTCATGTGCACCTGATCCCAGCCCACGTGCGGGACCTTCAGACGGCTCGACTCCAGGTGCGTGCACGAGCCACGCATGATGCCCAGGCCATCGACCCAGGGACCGCCGGCCTGCTCGGAGGCATCGTCGTCCGCGTCCACGCCCTCGTCCGCAGGCACGCCCTCGTTGCCACGCTCAAAAAATAGCTGAAGGCCCAGGCAGATGCCGAGCAGCGGAGTTCCAGCGGCGACGGCATCGAGCACGGCCGCCTCCTCGCCGCTCTGGCGCATAAAGGCGATCGCGTCATAGAACGCGCCCACGCCCGGGATGACCAGGCCGTCGGCGTTACGGATCTGCTCCGGATCGTCCGATGTGCAGGCGGCGGCACCGGCGCGCGCAAGCCCGCGCACGACGCTCGACAAGTTGCCCTTGTGGTAGTCGACCACCACAATCTTCGGTTCGCCCACGCGACCCCTCCTCTTCTCATCATCCAAAACCACCACAAAGGTGCCTGTCCCCTTCGTGGTGGTTTTACCCTTGTGACGGTTACAGCGAGCCCTTGGTGCTGGGGATGCCCCGCACGCGGGGATCGAGCTCGCAGGCGTGGCGCATCGTGCGGCCCACGGCCTTAAAGGCGGCCTCGATAATGTGATGCGAGTTGCCACCCGCCAGTTCGCGCACGTGCAGCGTGAGCTTGGCATCGCGTGCGAAGGCATAGAAGAACTCGACGGCCAGCTCAGTATCGAAGCTGCCCACGCGCTCGGTCGGCACGGGCAGCTCGCAGTAGGCCTGGCCGCGACCCGAAATGTCCACGGCGGCCATCACGAGCGTCTCGTCCATGGCGATCGCCGCATCGGCAAAGCGCGTAATACCCGCTTTGTCGCCCAGCGCCCGGCAAAACGCCTCGCCCAGCACAATGCCCGTGTCCTCGACGGTATGGTGCGCATCGACTTCCACATCGCCTACCGCATGCACCGTCAAATCGAACAGGCCATGGCGGCCAAAGGCGTTGAGCATGTGGTCGAAAAACGGCACGCCGGTCGAGATATCGCACGTACCGGTTCCATCCAGGTCGAGTTTGACGACAATGTCGGTCTCCCCCGTCTTGCGGGTCACCTCGGCATAACGGCCCATCTAGATCTCCTCCTTCACCAGCACGGCAAACGCAGCCAGTACCTCATCGTTTTCCTGCGGCGTGCCCACGGTAATGCGCAGACAGTCCGAAAGCCCCGGCGCATAGCTAAAGTCGCGCACCAAAATCGAATACTCGTCGCGTAGGCGCTCGCGCACGCGCGTGGCATGCGGCGTACGCACGAGCACAAAGTTCGCCGCGCTCGGCCATGCCCCCACGGGCAGGCCCTCGGTAGCCATCGCGCGCAGGGCGCACAGCTCGCGCTCGCGCTCGGATGCGACCTGTGCCACCACGGGCGTGTACGCATCGCGGGCACGCACGCAGGCAAGCGCCGCCGCCTGGCTCAGCACGTTGACCGAATAGATCTGGCGAATCGCCGCGAACACGTCGATGACCTCGGACGCCGCGATCACGTAGCCCAGACGCGTGCCGGCAGCGCCAAACGCCTTGGACAGCGTATGTAAAATCACCAGGTTGGGATGCTCGGCGATAAGGCCCTGCGCCGTGGTGGCCGCGCCAAACGAATCGTCGGCAAACTCAACGTAGGCCTCGTCGACCATCACCATGCCGGGGCACGCATCGCACAGCGCCGCGATAAAGTCGAGCGGCGCCACGTCGCCCGTGGGGTTATTGGGCGAGGTCACGATTGCCAGGTTGCACTCGGGCGCTGCCGCAAGCACGGCTGTCTGGTCGAGCTCAAAGGTCGCGGGGTCGCGCCACACGTCACGCACCTCGGTCTGGCAGAGCGACGCAAAGAACGCGTACTCGCTAAAGCACGGCGGGCAGTTGAGCAGGGTCCGTCCCACGCCGCCAAACGCCAACAGGTAGTTATAGAGCAGCTCGTCGCCGCCGTTTCCCACGCAGACATTCTCGCGCGCCACGCCATGCCAGGCAGCAAGCTCGTCGCGCAGGTCGTTCGACATGGGATCGGGATAGCGATTGAGCGGTGTGGCAGCCAGGGCAGCGTCGACCGCCTCGCGCACGCCGGTCGGCACGGGATAGGTGTTCTCGTTGGCCGAAAGGTTGATGCGCGTAGGCGTAAAGTTGGGATCGTAGGGCTCAATACCGGCCAGGTAAGGCTGGACGAGCTCCTTCATGTGGGGCGTCAGCTCGGCCATATTAGGCCTCCTTACCAGTCGCGCCAACGCCATCCGCGCCCGCAGCCGCCAGGTCAACGCCCTCGGCAACCGTCGCCACGGCGTCGCCCGGCCAGGCGACCTTGGTCAGGTCGGCCGCGGCGAGTGACTCGGCACTCACGGCATCCTCGCCCTGCTCCAACACGCGGCGGCGCAGTGCGGCCGAAAGCGCGTGTGCCCACAGACCCTCGGCCTCGGCCAGGCGCTGCGTAGCGGGAGCGTCGGAGAGCAGGCCCTCGGGCGTATAGCAAATGACACTCGAGCGCTTGACGAACTCCTCCACCGAAAGCGGGTTGGAGAACATGGCCGTACCGCCGGTCGGCAGCGTGTGATTGGGGCCGGCAACGTAATCGCCGAGCGGCTCGGAGCTCCAAGCGCCCACAAAGATGGCGCCGGCGTTGCGAATGCCGCCGAGCAGGCCCATCGCGTCCTTGCAGTGCAGCTCAAGGTGCTCGGGCGCCACGGTGTTCACCGCTTCGACGGCGGCAGCCATGTCGGCGGCCACCACGATGGTGCCCTCATTGTCGAGTGAGGCGCGCGTGATCTCGGCGCGTGGCGACTGCGCGACCAGAATATCGATACCCGCCTCGACCTCGTGCGCAAACTGCTCGTCGCAGGTCACCAGATAGCAGGCCGCCAGCGGATCGTGCTCGGCCTGGGCCATCAGGTCGGCCGCGACCACCATGGGCTTGGCCGTGGCGTCGGCCAGCACGCAGACCTCGGAGGGGCCAGCGACCATATCGATACCCACGTCACCCGAGACAATCTGTTTGGCAGCGGCGACAAAGGCGTTGCCCGGGCCGGTAATCTTGTCGACGCGCGGAATGGTCTCGGTACCGTACGCCAGTGCGGCCACGGCCTGGGCGCCGCCCACCATATAGATCTCGTCCACGCCGCCGAGCTTTGCCGCGGCGAGCGTGTAGGGGCTGATCAGGCCGTCCTTTTGCGGCGGGGTCACCATGACCACGCGTTTGACGCCGGCCACCTTGGCGGGAATGGCGTTCATAAGCACGGTGGAAGGGTACTGTGCACGACCGCCCGGCACGTAGATACCGGCCGCAGCAAGCGGGGTCACCTTAACGCCGAGCATCGTGCCGTCCGGGCGCGTGGTAAACCAGCTCTGCTCGACCTCGCGCTGGTGGAACTCGCGAATCTGGCGTGCAGCCTTTTCGAGCGCCGCGACAAAAGCGGGATCGAGGCCTTCGAGCGCGGCATCGATCTGCTCTTGCGGTAGACGGAAGCTCTGCAGTTCAACGTCGTCAAAGCGCTGGCAATAGTCGCGCACTGCGGCATCGCCGTTGGCACGCACGTTGGCCACAATATCGCGGGCGGCGTCGACGATGTTTTGCGGCAGCACGCCCTTACGGTTGAGCTGGTTGGTAACGAGGCGCTCACCGGGAGCAAGCTTGATAGTCTTCATATCGGTATCCCCTATCGGTCGAGGTTGCGTCTGAAAAACGAGAGACCGGGCGGCGGCGCCAGTCGGCCCGCAGCCCGGACGTTGGGGCGCCCGTGCGTGCTCGCGCTATTGTGCCGAGCCCGCAACGGGCTCAAAATGCTTGTCCTTCACGGCTGCCGCCAAGCGATCTGCCAGATTGCGCACGCGCGGATCCAGACGTGCGGCACCCGGATTGACAAAGAAGCGGGCCGTGCAGTCCATAATGCGACCAGTAATAACGAGGTCGTTATCTCGCAGCGTGGCGCCTGTGGCGGTGATGTCCACGATACGGTCGGTCATGCCGACAATGGGGCCCAGCTCGATGTTGCCGTGCAGCGAGACGATGTCGGCGTTCACGCCGCGCTCGGCATACCAGGCACTCGCGATGCGCGGGTACTTGGTTGCCACGCGAAGCGACCCACGGCGGGCATAGTTGTGCTCGGCCTGGCCGGCGCGCCACGCGGGCTCTGCCTCGATAAACGTGCACAGGCCGTAGCCCAGATCGACCAGCTGCAGCAGGTTGAGGTCTGCCTCGATAAGCGAATCCCAACCGCAGATGCCGCAATCGGCACCGCCGCAGCCCACAAAGGCGGGCGCATCGCTGGGGCGCACGATGACAAACTCGATATCGCCGACCGTGCCCTCGCCGGCCTGTGTGTCGCGGCCGCGCACGATGAGGTGACGACCGGGATCGCGCAACTCCGAGACATCCAAGCCCGCGGCCTCGAGCACGTCGAGTGTGTCGGCCTTGAGCGAGCCCTTGGGCACGGCAATGCGCAGCGGACCCTCGGCACCGCGCCCCACGGCGTGATCGCCATCGGAAGCAGCGTCCTCGGCCGAGGTGTGCGCGGCCTCCAGACGCTCGAGCGAAAAGGCGAAGCCCGCCGCCGGCACCTCGATGCCGTCGCCAAATGCACCGGTAAAGATGGAGTCGTAGCGTCCGCCCGAACCGACCGGATCGGGCAGTCCGCCGGCATAGGCCTTAAAGACCAGGCCCGTGTAGTAATCAAACGAGTTCATGATGGAGAAGTCGAAGGACAGCACCTGGGCGTCCTCGGGAGCCAGACCCTCGACCAGGGCGCGCAGCTCGCGCGTGAGCGGCGCGACAATGCCCGCCGCCGCCAGCAGCGCGTCGACGCGGTCGAGCACCTCGGCACCACCGTGCAGGCGCGGCAGCTCGCTAATGGCGGCCTTGACGGCCTCGGGCTCGGCACTTGCCGCCACGCGGGCATCGAGGCCCACAAAGTCGTTGGCGTGCACACAACGCAATGCCTCGGCAGCCAGTTCGCGATCCTCACAGGCCGCGAGCAGTTCCTTAAACGGACGCACGCTGCCCGCGATAATGCGCGCACCGGGCAGCGCCAGCTTGCGCACGGCCTCGGCCACCAGCGAGACGATCTCGACATCGCCCGCAGTGTCGCCCACACCGATGAGCTCAAAACCCAGTTGCGTAAACTGACGCGAGCCACCGGCATTGCGCTGGCACTCGCGAACCACCGGCGCCTCGTAGCGCAGGCGCAGCGGCAGATCGGCCGCGTGCATGCGGGTCGAAACCAAGCGCACAATCGGCAGCGTGTTGTCGGGACGGACCACCAGCAGGCGACCGTCGTCATCAAAAAGCTTAAACGGGGTGTCCGCAATGCGGCCGCCCTCCTCAAGCGAACCCTTGTCCTCGAGCAGCGGCGTCTCGACCGGCAGGTAATGATGCTCCCTGAAGCAGCCCTTCACCGTCAGCGCAATCTCCTCGCGCGCCTGAGCCTCCTCGGGCAATATGTCCCGGAATCCCCACGGTGTGGCCGTCATCTGGTGAGCCTCCTCATGCTGTGTTTCATATAGAACAGAAGACCGGCATAGCTCCGCCGGTCTTCTGGGTACTTTAGCATACTAGAGTGCTTGCGGGGAAAATCCGTCGCAGCCGCTCACGCCGTATTCATTTGGAAACATAGGGCAGATTGCCGCAACCCAACCCCGCCTAGGCGCCAATCGCACGACGATACTCTGCCATTACCTGCGCATCGGCAGCTGCGGGGTCGGCGAAATAGCGCCCGTCATAGGTCTCGGCCGAAACAACTCCGCGATAGCCGCGCGCCACCAGCCTATCCAGGTCGGCGCGCATATCGCGGTCGCCGTCACCCCAGGCAAGATGCGTCGTGCCATCTGCCGCAACATCGACAAAATGCACGTGGGCGACATCATCGCCAAGCAGATCGAAATAATCGTCGATGGTATCCCCCGCCACCGCCATAGCGCCTATATCCAGACACGCCTTAAGTGCCGGATGATCAACTGCCTCGATCATGCGCTTCGTGTCGGCCGCCGAGTTCACGATCATCGACTCAACCGGCTGTAGGGCCTCGAGCACCAGTCGCACGCCGCGCTCTCCCGCATGCTCGGCAATCGCACGCAGCATCGAGGCGCTGCGACCCCACGCGTCCTCGATCGGCTCGTTCAAAAATGCCCAGCCGCTCGAGACCATGACCTGCTCGGCTCCAAGTTCCGCCGCGATATCCACAACGTTCTTAAAGTACGCGAGCGTGCGGGCACGCGCCTCATTCCCGCGCGCCGCGATATTCCACGGCTTGGGGTTGTTCTGTTCGGGACAAAGCCCCACAATCCGAACCCCATACTGCTGCGACAGCTCCCGCACCTGCTCGAGCGAATCGTATCCATGGCAATCGACATACAGATGCATCGCCCCGGTCCAAAGCTCGCAACACGTGTAGCCCGAGGCCGCTGCCGAGGAAAAGAATTCCTCAAGGTCAAAATAACGATGGCTGATATTCATGACGGCAAGCTGCGGATACTCCATCTTGTCCACCTTTCGGCAAAAGGGCGCCGCAGCACAGTGTGCGCGACGCCCCCTCTTACATTGTTCTCATTATGACGGATACTCTACTGGACACCAAGCACTCCAAAGAACGCGCCAGCGATACTCACGAGCAGGATCACGAGCATGATAAGCAGCGGATTCATCTTCTTCTTGAGCATGAGATAGACGATTCCAAACAGCCCCATCGTGACAAAGCCCGGGAAGATTCCGTTGAGCAGCTCGGCGAGCGTCTGAGCGCCATCGCCCGCACCGACCATGAGCGGAATGTCCACGGTGACCATCTCCATGGTCATAGCGCCGATCACCATGGCGCCCATGATAGAGGCCATCTTGACGATCGTGTCCATAATGCCCGATTCCTGGACCTTGCTGATCATGTCCGAGCCAAAGCGATATCCCACAAACGTCAGCAGGTAACGGATGATGTAGTGAGGGACGTTGAACACGAGCAGGAACAAAATCGGGCCAAGAATAGAGCCCTGCAGCGCCAGCGACGTGCCGACACCCGTTGCCAAAATTCGCAGCGTGCCCCAGTAGAAGGCATCGCCCACGCCGGACAGCGGCCCCATCAAAGCAAGCTTGACATTAGAGATCGCGCTCGTGTCAAAGCTATCGTCAGTAGCGTTGACCTCTTCCATTGCGGCAGCAATGGACATGGGGAGCGTCGAGATGTACGGCGTGACGTTATAGAGCTCCATATGGCGCTTGAGGGCGGCCTTAAAGTCCGCATCCTGCGGATACAGCTTGCGAAGGATCGGCATAAGGGCCCACATAAAGCCGATATGGCCCATACGCTCGTAGTTCCAGGAATGCTCATAGGGAATCGAGCGCCAGAACAGCTTCTTAAGGTCTGCGCGGGAAATCAGCCCGTCGTAAGAAGACTCAAACTTAAAACTCATCGAACCCACTCCCAATCGCAGGATCCTCGGTTGCCACTGCGGGCTGCTCCGCCTTTTTCTTCTCGCCCAAAACCGTCATCGCGACGACGATGATCGCGGCAAAGATCGCCACGCCCGTCGTGCTAATGCCAAAGTAGGCGACGAGGAAGAAGCCAGCGAAGAAGAACGGCGCCACCGTTTTGTTCATAATCATCTGCGCCAGCATCGCAAAGCCGAGTGCGGGCAAGAAGGCGGCGGCAACATCCATGCCGGTCTGAACGAAATCGGGAATGATGTTGAGCAGGCTGGCAACGGCATCGGCGCCAAAGAAGAATGCCAGGGGAATAATCAGCAGGCCGCACCAGCTCTGCGCGTAACCGGCGATGAGCATGTTGCGCGTGATGGCCTTGGTGTCTCCGTCCTCGACGTTTTTGTCGATACGGTGCACCAGCAGCAGCATCACCGGCTGGCCCAGGGCGGTATCGAGCGCCAGGACGATCGTTGCGATAGGAATGCCCAGGGTCAGGGCCGCCGAAGCGTCCGCGCCGGCCTGCATGGCAAGAGATACGCCCAGGATAGTGCCGGAAATCGTATCGGGCGGGTTATAGGCGCCGACCGAGATGGCGCCGACCATGGCAAGCTCCATCGTGGCGCCCATGATCGTGCCGGTCACCATGTCGCCCATGACAAGGCCAACCAGAGGTCCGAGCACGATCGGGCGCTGGAGGTAGCTCGTGCCCGTCAGCCACTCGGAATAACCCAAAAGGGCAATCAGGAAAATCAGGATTGTCTTGATAACCATGATGGCCCCTAACCGATGACCTTCGCGGCGTCAGTCTTCGCATCTGCCGGAATCATCTGAATGAACAGCTCATAGCCCTCGCCGAGCAGCTCTTTGACGTATGCCTCGTTTTCGGGCGTAAGGAATACGCTGGTCGAGACCTGGCGGGCGTCCTCGCTAAAGGCAACATTGCCGAGGTTGATCTTCTTGATCCCCATCGCCTTGGCGACGGCACCGGCCTGCTGGATCGTCTCGCAAACCACGAAGAGCTTGTACTTGTCGGTCACACCGCTCTGGAGCGCCTTGACGGCGTCCTCGGTGTTTTTGACAACGACCTTGCAGCCCTCAGGCTTTGCAAGGGACAGGGCCTGCAGACGAAGCTTGTCATTGAGGACCGTGTCGCTCACCAGCAGGATGCAGTCGGCACCCAGAGCCGAGGTCCAGCTAACGGCAACCTGGCCGTGAAGCAGTCGATAATCTACACGAATCATCTGAATCATGATGTGCTCCCTAGTGGTTAAAACTCATCGAGTTCGGCCTGCCCCAGCAGGTCGTTGACGTACTTGACCTTGGTGTCGTCCGCCTCGACGATCTGGCGAATGGCCTCATCGATCGGGGTGGATTCGGGCACGAACAGCAGCTGAATAAGGAGCGGCAGGTTCATATTGGTCACGAGGTGCGTGTTGGGACGCGTCTGGACGATCTTGGTGAACTCGTTGTTGACACTGCCGCCAAAGAGGTCGGTGCAAACAACGACCTCATCGTCCGCGGCAAAGCCGTCCAGAATCGCTGCGGCCTCCTTGGTCAGGTCCTCGTTTCCGTCGACATACATAGAGAGCGCATGGACGTTTTCGCGCTCACCGGAGAGCAGGCCGATGCTCTCGACGATTCCAGACGCAAAATGGGCATGGGATGCAACGATAAACTGCCTCATTCGATTCCCCTTTCTTGCGAATTTCGGCATAAAAATGCCCGGACGCATGCGCCCGGGCAGGGTGCTTCTTGATCAGTAGCTTATTTGTCACCGATTAGTAGTCGAACTGGTGATAGTAACGACGGTAGTTGAGGTTGTGCTTGGTGACCGTCTCGTAGTAAGCGGCAAGGCGATCGGTGATCAGCGAGGAGAGGATCCACGGAGACACGATGACGCGGAACTCGTCGTCAAGGCCGGGGATCGCGAACTCGGCGGTGTCGATGACGTTGATGTCGGTGTCGCCGGTCACGCCGCGGTTGAGGAAGGCGCGGACGCGCTCGTCGAGCTTGCGGTTCTCGTCCTCGCCCATGAACAGGAAGACCGGGACGCCGGGCTCCACGAGCTCGAGGGTGCCGTGGAAGAAGTCGGCCGAGGTGATGTAGCGGGTGCGCTTCCACTGCATCTCCTCCAGGATGCACATCGAGAACAGGATCGTCTCGCCCCACAGGGCGCCGGAGCCGATGAACATGGTGTAGGGGGCCAGGGCGTACTTCTTGGCGAGCTCCTCGGCGCGCGGCTCGAAGCTCTTGCGGATGTCGACCAGGTGGGCCCAAACATCCTTGGTCTGCTCAATAAACTTATCGAACTGCGGGAAGCAGCCACGGCGGTTGAGCAGGCGCAGGCCGAAGCAGTCGGCGAGGTAGTAGCCCATCTCGCAGCCGCCGTTACCGTGATCGGAAGCCATCTTGACGCAGTTCTCGGCGCCGACAGCCTGGCCGATGGGGCCCTCGGGCTTGGTCATGGCGTAGACGCGCACGCCCATGCCCTTCATCTTCTTGACGGCCTCGAGGACCTCGGGGGTGGTGCCGGACTCGGAGGCGGTGAGCACGACGGACTTCTCGGTCATGCGCTTGTGGCCCATGGCGTTCCACTCGGCGGCGTGGATCAGGTAGACCTCGAGGTCGCGGTCGCCGAACTTGTTCATGAGGTACTCGAGCTGCATGAGCTCGTCCCAGGTGCCGCCGACGCCCATCAGGAACACGGCGTCGTAGCCCTCGTCGGCGACCTTGTCGGCGAGCTCGATCATCTTCTTGCCGGCCTCGTAGACGTTCTTGCCGTCCTCGAGATAGCCCTCCTGGCTAAAGTGCATGATCTCGATCTTCTCGGTTTCCTTCATGGCTTTTCCTTTCTGCCCTGCACGCGACTCTATACATCGCGTTTCTTTTCGATACCAATTATAGACATACACCTAAGGTGTTTTTAATACCACTTATCAATCTGTTCCAATCCTCGGTGAACGGTCGAAATTCTCTGGTGAGTGGTATTAAATTAGAATTGAATGTATAGCTAACACCTCTGGCGCCTCCCTTGTGTGACAAAGAACAGCGTTCCTACCAGCGCAATAATGGTCGATGCCCCAAATAGCACCGCTTGGACGCCCAAAGCCTCCGCCAAAAAAGGAGCCGCCAGCAGCGGCAGCACGCCGGCGCTCATCAGGCCAAAACGCACAAAGCCGGTAATGCGCCCCAGGTATTTGATGTCGGCGCGCTCCTGAATCAAGATCATCTGCAGCGGTTCCAGGAATCCCCAGGCCAGACCGTTAATCGCCTGACCGATAATCGCGACCCCCAGCATATCGGTGCCCACGTACACCATGGACCCAATGCCCACGGCCATGAGCGCGCCGAGCAACAATCGCAGGTTGACATGGCGAGAAGAAAGCTTGGTCAGGATGAACGCGCCCACCGAGGAAGTGAGGCCCACGACCGAGGACAGCCAGCCCAGCCAGACGATATCCACGTTGAGCACATCGCGGTAGAACAACGACTCCAGCGAATCGAACGCGCCAAACGCAAAGAAACCCAAAAAGCCCGAGATAAAGATGAGGCGCAGGTCGTGGTCGCGAAACGTAAGTCGCGCACCCTCGGCCATGCCGCCCAGAATACCGCCCTTCGGCTTTTCCCCTTTTGCGGGAGCAACACACTCGTGACAACCCAGGGAGAGCACGGCCGCCACACCCATCATGCCCGCCATGAGCAGATAGACCGATTGCGTGGCAAAACAGCTCACGATGGCACCGCCGAGCAGCGGGCCAGCGGTATAGGCGATATTGCTGTAGAACACCATGAGGCCGTTCACGCGGGTACGGCCCTCGGTGGTCGACTCCAGGTATCCCGGAAACGCATGCGTGCAGGTGTTGATAAAGCCGCCCGCAAGCCCCAAGACGCACGCGGCAAACACAAGCCCGGGGACAGACAGCGGCGCCAACCCCACGCCAAGCGATAGCACAGCCGTAATCACGCACGTCACAAATGACGTCCGGCGCGGTCCAAAGCGATCGATGACCGAACCCGACACCATATTGCCCGCCGACGTCATAAGATTGCGCACGAGCGTAATGGCGGCAACCAAAAAGGCCGTGCCGGCCAGATCATACGTGGCCGCACCGATAAGCCCTAAAAAGTAGACCGCATTGTTGGCGCACCACTGCAGGGACTCAATAAGAATCAGCCTGACCTCCGCCGGCGTCAGGCGCATTGCTTCGCGATCCTTCGCGAACATACGAACTCCTTCTATACAAAAAGGGGATGGAGGGCATAGGCCTGCTCCATCCCCTTTCCAGGTTGCAACGAAAATCTATGCAGCCGGGCCCTTACGCCAGCACGCCGAAGAACGCGCCGATGATGCCCACGACCATGGTGGCCACGATCAGCACCATGGGGTTGATCTTCTTGGACAGCAGCCAGTAGTACAGCCAGAAGGCGATCATGCCGAGCATGCCGGGCATGATGCCG
>DBFBEA010000101.1:0-5056 GCA_048248475.1 Collinsella sp.
GGCGTGGTCGTGGCAATTGAGGACGCCGCTTCCAACCGTTATCTGGCGGCGCTCGATGAGGATGGCGAAGAGGCGTGCCTCGAGGCGGCCACCAACTTTATCTCCGAGCACAAGATGGGTCTTAAGGACGAGGGCCTGGGCCGTATCGCCCGCTATGCCATCGGCTATACCGGCTGCGTCGAGATTGACGGCGGCTACCATGACGCTCTGCTCGTGAGTTTTTTCGAGACGACGCTCGAGAGCGGTTTTTCGGCATATGTGCTGTATGAGGGCATGGGCGCCGGCGATGGTTTTATGTGGAGCGACCCTGAACCTGCAGGTGAGGAAACCCCTCTCATCTAAAATCGCTAAAATAAACGAGTTTTCGGTAAAAGGCTCAATATTCCCGCCGAGCGTTGTATCGCTGGGCGGGTCGCATACGCGTGCCGTTTGTATATGGATAGAAGATAGGGGAACTACATGCGCGTAGACAATCTGAGGAACATCGCCATCATCGCTCACGTCGACCACGGCAAGACGACGATGGTCGACAAGCTCCTGCGTGCCACGGACGCCTTCCGTGCCAACCAGCAGGTCGAGGACCGCGTCCTGGATTCCAACGACCAGGAGCGCGAGCGCGGCATTACGATTCTCGCCAAGAACATCTCTATCGAGTACAAGGACGTTAAGATCAACGTCATCGATACCCCGGGCCACGCCGACTTTGGCGGCGAGGTCGAGCGCGTGCTGCGTATGGCCGACGGCGCCCTGCTGCTGGTCGACGCTTTTGAGGGCCCCATGCCCCAGACCCGCTTCGTGCTGCGTCACGCTATCGACACCGGCCTTAAGATCATGATCGTCATCAACAAGATCGATCGTCCTGGCGCCAACCCCGAGAAGGCCTACAACGACTGCCTGGACCTCATGGCCGACCTGGGCGCAACCGACGACCAGCTCGAGTTCGCTATGGAGCACGTGGTCTACGCCAGCGCCATGAATGGCTTTGCTCGCCTTGACCCCAACGACGGCAACATGGACATGTATCCGCTGCTCGATATGATCATCGACGACATGCCCGCGCCCGAGGTTGACGAGAACGCCCCGCTGGCCATGCAGTGCGTGACCATCGACCACTCCAACTTCGTTGGCCGTATCGGCATCGGTCGCGTGTACTCCGGCACCATCCACCAGGGCGACCAGATTTTGGTTGTGAAGAACGACAGCTCCAGCGCCACCGCTACCGTCAAACAGCTCTTTACCTTCGACTACCTGGGCCGCACCGAGTGCCAGGAAGTCGGCGCCGGCGACATCGCTGCCGTCGTGGGCATCGACCGCACCGATATCGGCGATGTCTACACCGATCCCGAGAACCCCGTCGAGCTCGAGCCCATCGAGATCGACCCGCCGACCATGTCCATCGTCTTTGAGGCGTCGACCTCCCCGCTCGTCGGTCGCGACGGCGACATCGTGGGCGCCCGTCAGCTCAAGGAGCGCCTGTTCAACGAGGCCGAGAACAACGTGACCATGAAGATCGAGGAGCTCGAGGACAAGAGCGGCGTCGAGGTCTCGGGCCGCGGCATTCTGCACCTATCCGTTCTGATGGAGTCCATGCGCCGCGAGGGCTTTGAGTTCCAGGTCGGCCGTCCCCGCGTTCTGTTTAAGAAGGACGAGAACGGCAACAAGATGGAGCCTGTCGAGCAGGCCGTCGTCGAGTGCCCGGACGAGTACTCGGGCAAGGTCGTTGAGGTCTTCGGCACCTCCGGCGGCATCATGACGAGCATGGATACCTCGGGCATCGTGACGCACCTCGAGTTTAAGATCCCGACCCGCGGCATCATGGGTCTTAAGAACCGCATTATGAACGTTACCCACGGCGAGGGCGTGTTCTACCACACCTTCCTGGAGTATGGTCCTTACGCCGGCGAGATCGGTAACCGTCAGAACGGCGCCATGATCTCCATGACCACCGAGAAGGCCGTTGCCTATGCTCTGGGTACGCTGCAGGAGCGCGGCCAGCTGTTTGTTGAGCCGGGCACCGAGTGCTATGAGGGCATGATCGTGGGCGAGCGCAGCAAGGCCGGCGACATGGTCGTCAACATCGCCCGTACCAAGAACCTGGGCAACCAGCGTTCCTCGACCTCCGATATCTCCGTCCAGCTGGTGCCGCCCCGCACTTTCTCGCTGGAGGAAGCGCTGGAGTACATCGCCGACGACGAGCTGGTGGAGATCACTCCCAAGAACATCCGCCTGCGCAAGCGTCTGCTCAACGCCACCGACCGCAAGAAGGCCGCTGTCCGCGCCGGCCAGGTCAACAAATAAGCGCTGGACTTTATAGCGTCTAACAAGAAAGGGCGTCGACCGTAATGGTCGGCGCCCTTTTTGGTGCAAGGGGACAGGTCGCTTTGCACCACCACAAAGGTGCCTGTTCCCTTTGTAGTGGTTGGCAGCTAAGCGGTGGGGAGTCCCGGCGTGTTAGCGGGCTGCTGCGGCTTGAGGCGGGCGTTGCGCCAGATGATTTGGACGATGTAGCCGAGTGTAAAGACGAAGGCTACGCCGCTGATGAAATCACCTACGAGGGGGATTGCCGTAAGCGCGCCCGCGGCGATGCCACCTACGGCCGCCATGGCGTAACGGTTCTGGCTGTGTCCGACCATGCGGGCGATCGCACACCCCGCAAAGGCACTCGACACCAGCGCGATGCCAATAACACCGCACATGAGGGCTCCGGCAAGCGACAGACCAGCGATAGAGATAATTAGCAGTAGGACGGCGGGGACGATAGCAATCGTGCCCAGAAGACCGCTCACCCACAGGGGCATGGAGCGCTGGTGGAGCATACCGGCGGCGCTGGCAGTCGCACGCGGAAAGACGAGCTCGAGCAGCAGAGCGACAAAGCAGGTCGAGAGTGCCGCGGCGACGATACCGCCGATGACATCGTTAACGGTGGAAGTATCCTCGTTCTCGGTGCGGTCGATCTTGAGTGCGCCGACCTCGGCTCCCGCGGCGCGCTCGGGGTCCTCGGAGACGTGCGCGTTCACGGTGCCGGTGATGTGGGCGTTCTTGCCCAGGATGAGCTTGTCGGCCCAAACCTCGACATCGCCATCGACGGTGCCGTCGATGGTTACCGTATCGCCCGCGAGCGCTGCCGACTTGGTGGAGCCTCGCAAGGCAACCGTCTCGCCTATCGCGTAGAAACAGTTGGCGGTGCTATCGGAATTGAGCACAACGTGCTGACCGACGACCGTGACGCTGCCATCAACCGTGGTCTTGGCGATATCGATGGTGCGTGCCGCCAGACGGACGGCGCCGCCCACCGTGCAGTCGCGAATTGAGAGGGTATCGCCCGCGGCGATGATATCGCGGTCGATGGACGTATCGTCCAAGTTGAGGGCCTGACCTGCCCAGTACAGGTCACCTTCGACGCCGGACGGATTGGCGTCATTGTCGGTCGCAAGGACATTGCCTGCCGTGTCTGTGCCGGCAAATGACGCCGTGGGAAGAGCAGTGAGCGCGAGCGCGATGAGCGCGAATGCCATAAGCAGGCAGCGACGCATCTTGTGTGACGGCGCCGTCACGGTTTGATTGAAAGCCATGGTTGATCCTTTTGTTAGGTGTTCGGCATATACCTAACAGGGTACCCAACGCGTGGGCGCTCTAAAAGAACCTCTCGGTTGCATTTCGAAGGGTCGTGCCGTGCTGTCTACTATTTACGGTGCAAGAAGCGCGCGATATCTTCTTCGGTGGGGCTTTTGATGTCAAAGCGCAGCGAGAGCCAGCGCAGACCCATGGTCACGACAACGCATACGACCAGCGCGGCGACATTGCTCATGATGCCGCTCATAACGAGACACACATAGCTTGTCGATCCGGCGATGGCGGCGATGGCATAAAAGTTAGTGCGTTGGAAAATGCCCGGAACCACGCCCATAAAGCCGTCGCGCAACATGCCGCCGCCCACCGCGGTGAAAAAGCCCATCATGATGCACACCGCCGGTGCAAAGCCGTAGACAAGCGCCTTGTCCGCTCCGGTGGCGGCATAGATGCCGACCGAGATGATGTCGAGCAGGGGAATGAGTTTTTCGGGTTTGTCGACGATTGCCGGGAAAATGTAAATGATGGCTGCCGTGGCAATGGAAAGCGGGAGCGCCATCGGCTGGTTGAGGATGTAGACGTTGCCCACCTGCAGCGTCATGTCGCGCAAGAGACCGCCGCCCAGACCGCAGACCACCGCGAGCGCGACCGCGCCCACCAGGTCGAGCTTGTGCTCGCGCGCAACCAGTACACCCGAGATCGATGCAGCGACAACAGCGAACATCTCGAGCCAAAACGGAATAGCGACCATGGCATCCGAGGCATGTGAGGTAATGGTTATGGCGGCGACGACGGGCAAGATGGGGTCCTTTGGATTACGGATTTGGACAATGCCCGTACATAGTACATGTTCGGCGCCGATTGCGACCCTATTGCTCGGTAAACGGTTGGGACTGGGTAGGGGCGTAGGCACCAAACGTGTACATCAGCCTCCAAAGATGTCAAAAAATGTCGGTTTTGGAGGGTGATGTACACGTTTGGGGATCTTGGTTGATGCTGAACGCGATGGGGGCGTGGCTGAATAGGAGGGATGTCTAAATTTTGAGCAGCGCTCAAAATTTATCCGGTCGGCTTACGCCGACCGCGCTGCGCTAAAAACGCGCCACTGGCGCGTTTTCTTTACGCTTCGCGCCCTGGCGGGTTCGAATCCCTCCTCCTCCGCCGTATTTGCTTGTAAGGGACTCAAAAGAAAAAAGCTCCCATTCTCGGGAGCTTTCTCAATCTAAATGGCGGAGGAGGAGGGATTCGAACCCTCGTGACCTTATACAGGCCAAACGGTTTTCGAGACCGCCGCATTCAACCACTCTGCCACCCCTCCGCGTGGGGTAAAAACAAAGCAGGCTCAAAGGCCTGCTTTGGAATTAACTGGCGGAGAGTCAGGGATTTGAACCCTGGAGACGCTTTTGACGCCTACACGATTTCCAATCGTGCTCCTTCGGCCACTCGGACAACTCTCCGTTAAATGCGAAAGTCAGTATACACGAGG
>DBFBEA010000102.1:0-4591 GCA_048248475.1 Collinsella sp.
GGGCTCAAGCTGCTGAGCGGCCCGGGCTGCCCCGTCTGCGTCACCGCCAACCGCGACATCGACCACGCAATCGCGCTCGCCAACATAGACGGCGCCATCATCACCACCTTTGGCGACATGATGCGCGTGCCCGGATCATCCACCTCGCTCGCTGCGCAAAAGGCGGCAGGACGCGACATCCGCATCGTCTATTCCCCGCTCGACGCGCTCGACATTGCCGAGCAAAACCCCGATCGCCCGGTCATTTTTATGGGCGTGGGCTTTGAGACTACGACGCCCACCATCGCCGCCGCCATCTTGGAGGCCGAGGCGCGCGGGCTTTTGAACTTCTCGGTCTATTGCGCCCACAAGACCACGCCGCCGGCGTTGCGCGCCATCGCCAACGACCCCGAGACCGCCATCGACGGCTTTATCCTGCCGGGCCACGTCGCCACCATCACGGGCTTGGCGCCCTTTAGCTTTTTGGTCGACGAGTTCGATACCCCGGGCGTGGTCACGGGATTTGAACCGGTCGATATCCTGCAAGGCATCTGCATGCTGGTCCAGATGGTTGTCGAGGACAGGCCCGCGATCGATAACGCCTACCGCCGTGGCGTCAATGCCGACGGCAATCCCGTAGCGCGCCAGCTGGTCGAGCAGGTATTTGAGCCGTGCGATACCACATGGCGCGGGCTGGGGCCGATTGCCAACTCGGGCCTTTCCATCCGCCCCGAGTTCTCGCGCTTTGATGCCCGCGCTCGCTTTGACGTGCCCGTTGAGGCGACGGTCGAGCCGCGCGGGTGCCGCTGCGGCGACGTGCTGCGCGGGGCCATTACGCCGAGCAGCTGCCCGCTCTTTGGCCGCACCTGCACGCCCGAGCACCCCGTCGGCCCGTGCATGGTGAGTTCCGAAGGCAGCTGCGCGGCGTACTACCGCTACCGTGACTAGTCCGGACGCACCCGCACACCGGCATCACCCACGATTGGAGTTTTCGATATGTCCCGTACTGCCACCGATAGCACCGTCCTGTTGGGCCACGGCTCTGGCGGTCAGATGATGAAACGCATCATCGATGAGGTCTTTTTGGATGCCTTTGAGTCGCCCGAGTTGCTCGAGGGCAACGATGCCGGCGTCGCCGCGCTGCCCACGAGCGGGCGCATTGCCATGTCGACCGACAGCTTTGTAGTCTCGCCGCAGTTCTTCCCCGGTGGCAACATCGGCCGTCTCGCCGTGTGCGGAACCGTCAACGACGTCGCGACCTCGGGCGCCAACGTGCGCTACCTGTCGTGCGGCTTTATCCTCGAAGAGGACTATCCCATGGATAAGCTCCACCAGATTGTGCAGACGATGGCCGAAACGGCGCGCGAGGCGGGCGTGTCCATAATCACGGGCGACACTAAGGTGGTCGAGCGCGGCGGGGCCGACGGCGTCTATATCAATACCGCCGGCGTGGGCGAGGTGCCTGCGGGCGTGGCGCTCAGCGGCGCCAACTGCCGCCCCGGCGATGTCATTCTGGTATCGGGTACGCTGGGCGACCACGGCATCGCCATCATGAGCCAGCGCGAGGGCCTGGCGTTTTCGAGCACGATCGAAAGCGATGCCGCACCGCTCAACCACCTGATTGCCGACGTTCTGGCCGCAGCACCCGGCACGCGTTGCTTCCGCGACCCCACGCGCGGTGGCCTGGCGTCCACACTCAACGAGTTTGCCCAGGCCAGCAATGTTGCCATGGAGGTCGACGAGGATGCCGTGCCCGTGCGTCCCGACGTGCAGGCCGCCTGCGAAATGCTCGGCTACGATGTGCTGCAGGTGGCAAACGAGGGCAAGATGGTTGCCGTCGTGCCGGCCGAGCAAGCCGACGCTGCGCTGAGCGCCATGCGCGCCGCCCGCTACGGCGAGAATGCCGCCATCATCGGTCGCGTGCTGCCACTTGCCGAGAGTGCCCATCCCGCCGTGCGCGTGCGCACCGGCTGGGGCTCGACCCGCATCCTCGACATGCTCGTGGGAGAGCAGCTGCCGAGAATTTGCTAGGGTGGAACCGCACGGTCGGCGCGATGTGACCTGATATCCCTGGAGATGTTCAGATTCCAAGCACGCCCAACGCGGAAGCCCAGTATTATGGGGTGCGTTTTGAAACCCAATGACGGGAGCTTTCATGGCAGCAGCTTTTTCCCATGTGATCTTTGACCTGGACGGCACCATCCTCAACACGCTCGAGGACCTGGCGGCCGCCAGCAACCATACCTGCGAGGCGCACGGCTGGCCCACGTTTGCCGTTGACGAGTACCGCTACAAGGTGGGAAACGGCATGCTCAAGCTGGTTGAGCGCTTTATGCCCGCCGAGTACGCAGGCGACGGCCGCATGTTTGAGCAGACGCTTGCCGAGTTTAGGGCTTACTACGGCGAGCACAAGGAAGACCACACCGCTCCCTATGCCGGCACGATCGAGATGCTCGACCGCTTGCGCGCCGCAGGCGTTCAGCTTGCCGTGCTCACTAACAAGGACCACGTCTCGGCGGCTCCGCTTATCGAAAAGTATTTTGGTTCCGAGCGCTTTGCGCTGGTGCAGGGCCGTGTCGATGCGTTTCCGCCCAAGCCCGAAGCACCCGTCACGCTGCATGTGATGGAAGAGCTAGGCGCCGACCCGGCGACCACGCTCTACGTAGGCGATTCCAATGTCGATATCCTGACCGGCCACAACGCCGGCCTTAAGAGTGCGGGCGTCAGCTGGGGTTTCCGCGGCCGCGCAGAGCTGGAAGCCGCCGGCGCCGACTACGTGGTGGACACCCAGGCAGAGCTCGCGGCGCTGATCCTAGGCGAGTAACGAGCGACACTGCCTAACGCAGCTGCGACAATTCTTCCGCGCAGAAAGCGCATCCCGTTTTGGAGCTCCGGAATGGGATGCGCTTTCCGTTTGAGGTGCATCAGGGAAACCGCATCCCGTTTCAGAGCAATATTCCGGGTCGCACTTTCCGCAACCCACCCCATCCGGAAAATGCGACCCACTATTCGGCCAAAAACCGGGTCGCGGTTTCCCAAGCACTCGATGCAACGCTGGCACAAGGAGTGTCCCCAACTGCCGCCTGGTCATTTAAGAACGTCCCCAATGACTACAAGTGCCGCACCATGGCAACGACGCAGGTAGAGGATGGACAGCGAGCGACGTCCAGGACGAACAAGTTGGCATGAAAAAGGCGAGGCATAGACCTTCTGGTCATGCCTCGCCTTTTGAATGACAAATTGTCGTCCTGGGCGGCGCGCAGCGTCAACTGGTTACGCGGTTCGTAGAACCGCGTAACCCCCTAGCTCAGCATTGCATCCATCATCTCGGAGTTGACGGAGTCGTCGGCAGACCACTCGCCGTCGTCGTTGCAGGTGTACTTGAAGATAACCGTGGTCTTCCTGGGCTCGGTGGCCTTGGTCACATCGACCATAACCTGACCGGCCATCTTGTACAGCTCGTCATCGGAAGGAACCGTGTCAAGCGCGGCGACCTTCTCCTGATACTGGGTGGAGAAGTCCTCGACGATCTTGTTCATAGACTTGCAGGTGATAGAGACCTCGGCGGTCGCGACACCCTTGTCCTCGTCGACCGTCACGTCGCCGATCTTGTAGTCAAAGCCCTCGAGATAGGTCTTGGCATACTCCTTGGGATCGATACCCAGCTGCTCGAACTCGTCGCCCGAAGCTTCCTCCAGACCAGAAAGGAAGTCGTCGCCACCGTTCTTGACCTCGTCAAACTGCGTCGTAAGATCCTCGGTGATGAGCTCCTCAACCGAAGGACCTCCACAGCCGGAAAGCACGACCACGCATGCAACCAAGACGGCCATGAGGGGCGCAAGCAGCAGCTTCTTTTTCATGTTGTTCCTCCCAATGAGCGGCACCGCGCTTCCCGGACGCGGCACACGTTGTAATAAGTAAGCCCATACTATCCACTTATGAACACCCTCGGCAACGCGAAGGCGCGGTCGGTTCGTTTTAGCGTCCGAACGGTTTGCAAGCCCGCCCAACGCGCAATAAAACGCTTCCCCACGGTGCAATAAAAAAGGTGGCCGGAAAACCCGACCACCCTTGCACATCCTTTGAACGCCGCAGTTTACTTGCGAACGACCTTAACGATGGCGTCACCGGCGGCGACGGCGGACTCTGCCTCAACGGTGAGCTCGACGTCGGCAAACTCGGCGGTGTTGGACACGGCCACCACGACGCAGTCCTTGTAACCGGCAGCGGCGATCTTGGCGCGGTCGATCTTGAGTATGGGCTGGCCGGCCTTCACAACGTCGTCGGCCTTGACGAAGCCCTCGAAGCCATCGCCGTTCATGTTGACGGTATCGACGCCAACGTGCACCAGAACCTCGATGCCGCTATCGGACTGCAGACCCACGGCGTGACCCATGGTGACGGTCACCTTACCGTCGCAGGGAGCGTAGACCAGATCGTCCTCGGGCCACACGGCACAGCCCTTGCCCAGAACCTCGCCACCAAAGACGGGATCGGGCACGTCGGCCATCTTGATGACCTTGCCCTTGACGGGCGAGCACAGCACGTCGGCGCCGGCAGAAGCAGAGATGGAGGCCGGAGCAGCGGCAGCCGCGGGCTCAGCCTTCTTCTT
>DBFBEA010000103.1:0-6906 GCA_048248475.1 Collinsella sp.
GCCAGGAAGCAGAACATAAAGACCAGGACGAGCGTGGCGCCGGTGCCGCCCATGCAGACGACGAAGTACTGGGCACCCTGGGTCAGGACAGCGGAAGCGTGCTGGCCAGCCTGGAATGCGGCCAGGTTGTCGGTCATGTTGGCAACAAGGGCGGCGGCGATGGCGGGCTCGACGATCGAGGGGCCGTGGACGCCGACGAACCAGAACAGGCTCATGGCGCCGTAGATTACAGCGAGACCGATATAGCCGTCGGCAGCGGTGAACAGGGGCTGGAACACCTGGATGACGCCCTGGGCAAAGCAGAAGCCAAAAGCAGCGCGGAAGACGATGTCAAAGACCCAAAAGACCGTGATGCAGACGGAGAAGGGGATGATGTCCTTGAAGGTCTGCGAGATGTTGGGCGGAACCTGCTCGGGCATCTTGACGGTGATGTTGCGCTTAATGAAGAACTTGTAGATGATGCCGGTCACAAACGCAGCGATGAAAGCGGTCAGCAGGCCCTTGGAACCAAGGTAGGTGGTGTTGAAGCCGCTGGCGGCGTCCGTGGCGATGGTGTCGCTCGAAAGGAGCAAGAAGCCGATGATGGCCGCGCACATGCACGAGATAAAGTTGATCTGGTTGTTCTTGGGCAGATCGCGGTTCTGAGCGTCGGCGAAGTGCTTGGCCGTGGTGGCGGCGCAGGCGATGGCCAGGATGCCCATGGAGTAGTTGTAGCACTTCCACAGGGCGTTGTTGATGTCATCGGGCCAGTAGAAACCCCAGATGTTGGGGACCGAGGCTACCAGGCAAAAGATGGACGAGAAGATGATGATGGGGATGACGGAGATAAAACCGTCACGGATCGCCTTGAGGTACTTGTTGCGGGCGATCGCGTTGAAAAAGGGCTGGCCCTTTTCGATGATGGCGATGAGTTGCTCCATGCAAAGCTCCTAAGAGTCGGTGGGCTAGCAACGATGGTAGCTTTTGGCGTTTGGCTGCCAAAATGTTGACGTTGCCATTTTTGGATACAAAAAAGACGCGAATCGGTGGTCCCTGTGCCTGTGGACCGTCGATTCCTTGCGCGTAAACGTTTGAGCCGCCCGGTGGCTCTGTGTTTGCACAATGGCAACGTTAACATTTGGGCGACAAAAGCCGTTCGGTGAAGCAAAAATGTCGGTGAACGGTAGGTTTTGGGTGGTGAGCGTATGGTGGGGGAGGCGTTGGATATACTTGAAGGCGGTAAAAATGACTGCGCAAGGTGCCACCAATGGCATCGTTGACATAGAAAGATCGACCTATGGCCGCTGTTAAAAAATCGGTATCCGTTAAGGATGTGGCGCGTCTCGCGGGCGTCTCGGAGCAGACGGTCTCGCGCACCGTGCACGATTCTCCCAGCGTGCGCCCCGAGACCAAGGAACGCGTGCGTGCCGCCATGCGCGAGCTGGGGTATCGCCCCAATTTTGCCGGTCGATCGCTGCGCCGTGGCAAGTTTAAGACCGTCGGCGTCGCCATGTTCAACATTACCGGTACCGGCAACCTCGACCGTATGGAGGGCTTTGCCGCCGCGGCCGACAAACATGGCTATGCCATCACCCTTACTAAAGTAGACGGGCATCCGTATACCCTCGAGAGCGCATCGTCGCGCATGAGCGCACTGCCAGTGGACGGTATGGTTGTGATTATGAACCGCATGCCGGCGGACTTTGGAACCTTCGAACCGCTGCCCGGCATGCAGACGGTGCTCGTTACCATGCTGGAGCACCCGCTCTGTTCAACGGTCGATAACGACCAGTTCGATTGCTCGCGTCAAGTTGTCGAGTACTTGCTGGGGCGGGGGCACAAGACTGTGCACTTTATCTCATGCCCCGAGCGCTCGCTTTCGGGCATGCGGCGCGAGGAAGGCTGGCGCGAGACATTGCGCGCGCATGGCATTGAGCCCCCGCAGCTCGTGCGCGGCGACTGGACGGCACAGAGCGGATATGCCGCAGGCCAGGCTCTGGCGGATGATCCGACCTGTACTGCCATCTATGCCTCCAACGATGCCATGGCATATGGCTGCATTCGCGGGCTCGAGTCGCGCGGAAAGCACGTGCCCGAGGATGTGAGCGTGGTGGGTGTTGATGACAGCCTGGGCGATATCGTGCCCGATTGTCGCCTGACCACGGTGCGCTTTGACAACAAGCGCGTCGGCATGTGGGCGGTTGACAAGATTGCCGGCGCCGAGGGCGTTGAACCCGGTGTGGAGCACATGCTGTTTCCGGGCGTGCTCGTCGAGGGCGATACGGTACGCGATTGGCGCTAGGGCGCGGGTCTGTTTGGGTTGCCGCTAATTGTGTTCGATATTGTTTAAATTGGTTTAAAAACCGTTCACGGGCAAAAATTGACCGTTCATAGCTTGAAATTACGTTTTGCGCTGTTCTTTTTTGTTTGAATGTTAATGTTTCTGCCATACAGAACGCAGCGCGTATGCCCGGACGCGATGCTCTCCATTGGTTCATATGTGAAAGGAACGCAATATGGCAACCAAAGAAGAAATCTCGATGGTTGGATTCGAGATTGTCGCATACGCAGGTGACGCCCAGACCGATCTGCTTGCAGCGCTCGATGCTGCTCGCGAGGGTGATTTTGAGAAGGCCGAACAGCTGCACAAGGATGCCAGCGATGCACTTATCGGCGCCCACGACACGCAGACCAAGCTGCTTTCGCAGGAGGCCGGCGGTGGCGAGATGGAGATGACCTTCATCATGGCCCATGCTCAGGACACTCTCATGACCACCATGATCCTGGAGAAGCAGGCCCGCTTTATCATCGATGCCTACAAGCGCATTGCCGAGCTCGAGGCCAAGCTCGCCTAACGAGCCCTCACAACCAAGTCCCCTTCCAAAAGCTCTGCCGCTACCCGCGGCAGGGCTTTTTCTGTTCTCCTCCCCGCAACTCATCCCGAGATAGTCATTGGGGACGTTCTTAAACGACTAGTCGTTGGGGACAGTCTTGGGGCTTCTGTTCGTCTTCCCGTTCGGTTTTTCGCAGGGTGGGTATACTTCCATCCGCAATACAGGCCGGAATGAGGAGGTATCCAAATGCCGGACAATGGATCGATTCAAAAAAGAGACGCGCACGAGATGGCTCATGGGCGTCCTGTCCAGATAACCGAGCACACGACGGTAACCGAGCTGCAGCCCAGTCTGTCCGATGTCGTGTGCGCAAACAAAAAGCTGCAGATTGGCTTTATCGTTGCGCTCGTGGTACTGGCGCTGCTGTCGGGCTTTGTAGCTCGTCCGCATTTCGCCGATACCAAAACTTGGGACTCCACCATCGAGGTCATCGATCAAAAGAAGGGTAACGTACTGGCGCTCACGACCTCGTGCGTGGCGCTGTCTGCGGGCATTACCGCGCTGCCGGGTGATACGGGAACGCCGGTTGCCGAACAGCTCGCGCAGCTTTCAGGAAACTTGGGTATCGTGCTTGCCGTGCTCTACCTCGAGAAATACCTGCTAACCATTTTGTGGTCGGTTGGCCTGGGCATCTTAATCCCGTTTGCGTTGGTGCTCTTTGCGGTGTCGCTCGGCATTCACGGGCGCTGGAGCACGAGCGCTGTCCTGCGCCGTGTGGCGACGCGCGTGCTGGTGGTTGCCGTGATCGGCATGGCGCTCGTGCCCGCGAGCGTATGGGTGTCGCAGAAGGTCGATGAAACGTATCGCGTAAGTATTGAGCAAGCTGAGCAAAAGGCTGCGGACGCTGCGGACGCGGCCGACACCACGGACAAGTCAGCCGAGACCAGCTCAAAATCGAACAAGAAAAAATCCGAGGCCACGGAGTCCAAAAACGTGCTCGAGCAGTTGACTGATGGGGCATCGAGCCTTGTTACGTCGGTGACCAGCGGCGCCAAGCAGATGACCGATGAGATCGTGCGGCAGGTGACCGATTTGATTGAAGGCGTCATCGTGATGATCGTGACTTCGTGCGTTATCCCGCTGCTGGTGCTCGTGGCGTTCCTGTGGCTGGGACACGTACTGCTGGGGATCGATATTTCCGGCCCGGCGAACTATTTGACGGGCCGCTTTCTGGGTGCTCCGTCCAGGCACGCCAAAAAGGGTGGGCAGTCTGAGTAGGCGGCAAAGCGATCTTTGGAAAACCAACCGTAAGAAGGGCGGCCGAGATGCGTTCTCGGCCGCCCTATTTGTTTGTTGAATACGTGACAAGCCGGGCATTCCCTGAATCCAAACGGTCAGCAATCATACGTGAATGGTATTTGTTCAAAAAAGAACAAAGATAAACAAATAGTTGTTGCAGTTACTGTTCGAATGTGTTCAAATAAACATGAACAGTGAAGAACCGCACATTCAGATGCCCGGACCTGAACGCGATTCAACACTTCCAAACAGAAACTACGCACCTGCGTATCTCTCAAGGAGGATGTCATGAGGGTTGTTATCGCTTCCGATGCCGACGGTATGTCGATGAAGGAGTCCATCAAGGAGATGCTCATCGCCGACGGTCACGAGGTCGTCGACTATTCCGAGACCCCTGCCGCGGACTTTGTCGATTCCGCGACCGCCGTTGCCAAGGACCTGCTGGAGCACAAGGATTCCCAGGGCTTCGCATTCGATAAGTACGGCGTCGGCTCCTATATGGCCGCCGTCAAGATCAAGGGCATGGTCGTCGCCAACATTTCCGACGAGCGTTCCGCCTACATGACCCGCGAGCACAACGGCTCGCGCATGGTCACCATGGGCCCGGGCGTTGTGGGCACCGAGGTCGCCAAGAAGATCGCCCGCGAGTTCCTGCGCGCCCAGTACGCCGGCGGCCGTCACCAGATCCGTGTCGACATGCTCAACAAGATGGCCTAACGAGAGCCACCGAGAACTCGAACTTCTACCTCAACTTGTGAATTCAGACGAAAGGACGTTCTGATGAAGAAGACCATCGCAATCGGTTGCGACCATATCGTTACGGACGAGAAGATCTATCTGGCCGACCGCCTGGAGCAGGCTGGCTACAAGGTGCTCGACTGCGGCACCTACAGCCACACCCGTACGCACTATCCCATCTACGGTAAGGCCGTGGGCGAGGCTGTTGCCAACGGCAAGGCCGACTTTGGCGTGGCCCTGTGCGGCACCGGCATCGGCATCACCAACGCCGTCAACAAGGTTCCCGGCGCCCGCTGCGCCCTGGTCCGCGACATGACCTCTGCCCTGTATGCCCGTCGCGAGCTCAACGCCAACATCGTGGGCTTTGGCGGCAAGATTACCGGCGAGTTCCTGATGGCCGACATCATGCTTGCCTTCCTGGAGGAGCCCTACGAGAAGACCCCCGAGCACGATGCCCTGATCGCCAAGATCGATGCCTGCAATAAGGCCGACGCCGAGGCTCAGGCTGACCCGCACTTCTTTGACGAGTTCCTCGAGAAGTGGGACCGCGGCGAATACCATGATTAGCGGGTATCCGGCGTAATTAACTAGTCCGTTGACGGCTCGCGTTTCTGTGATGGGGCGCGGGCCGGTTTTCTATCAGCCCAATTGGCCCAGCGGGCTGGACGTGCATTGTTCTTTTGTTTGCGGCGCTGCCTCATTACCTTTCTGCTAGAGGCACGACGTTCACAATGGACCGTGCGAGATGATATGTGAAGGAGAAGATTCCCATGGAGTTTGTTCT
The DNA here is from genome assembly GCA_048248475.1 of Collinsella sp. Lineage (GTDB taxonomy): Bacteria > Actinomycetota > Coriobacteriia > Coriobacteriales > Coriobacteriaceae > Collinsella. Next base: position 5,635 of record DBFBEA010000103.1, read on the forward strand.
TGATAACGGCTCTGTCCGCATTGCGTTGAGCACGGCTGGCGGATCGTTCACTTCTATTGCGGCCAACGGCCGTGAGTACCTGTGGCAGGGCGACCCGGCGGTGTGGTCGGGCCAGGCACCCATTTGTTTCCCGATCTGCGGCGGCCTTCGAGACGGTCACGCAATGACCATGGGCGGCCGCGAGGTCAAGCTCGCCCGCCACGGCTTTGCGCGCAAACAGGAGTGGAAGCTCGAGGAGCAGAGCGACAACATGGTCGCGCTGAACCTAAGCTCTGCCGACCATGCCGAGTTGCTCGAGCAGTACCCGTATCCGTTTAAGATCGTTGCTCGTTACACGATCGATTCGGAAAAGGTGAACGTGTCCTACGAGGTGACCAATGAGGGCACCGAGGACATGCCATTCTTTGTGGGCGGTCACCCCGGCTTTAAGTGCCCGCTCGACGAGGGTGAGTCCTATGACGACTATGAGCTCCGTTTTGAGCAGCGCGAGGCCGACGAGCTGTGTACTGCCGTTCCCTCGACGGGCCTGATTGATGTTGAGCATCGCAGCAAGAACCCGATGGTCGGCCACGATTTGCCGCTTACCCACGAACTCTTCGACTTCGCGGAGACCATCTTTGACGTGCTTGAGAGCCGCGTGGTTACGCTGACCAAGAAAACTGAGGACAAGGGCGTGCGCCTGACGTTCCCCGATATGCCATACCTGATTGTGTGGAGCAAGCCCGAGGGCGACTTTGTGGCTGTTGAACCGTGGGGCGGCCTGTCCACCTGCTCCGACGAGGACGATATTCTGGAGCACAAGCGCGGCTGCCTGGTGGCCAAGCCGGGGGAGACCGTTACCCGCGGCTTTGAGATCGAGATCCTTTAACGAGCTATCGTATGTTTGGGGCCGCGCGTGTCGTGCCCCGGAAACAGGAGTTCAATATGATTCTGACCGTTACCATGAACCCGTCGATTGATACGCGCTATCAGCTCGACAAGTTGATCATCGACGACGTGAACCGCGTGACGCCCGAAAAGACCGCTGGCGGTAAGGGCCTCAACGTGAGCCGCGTGTTGCTGCAGCTGGGCGACGACGTGCTCGCGACCGGTCTGCTCGGCGGCCACATGGGTGCCTATATGGCCGAGCTCATGGATGCCGACGGCGTCAAGAACGACTTTGTGCCCATCGCCGGTGAGACGCGCATTTGCCTGAATATTCTGCACGAGGGCAATCAGACCGAGCTGCTGGAGAGCGGCCCGCAGATCGCCCCGGCCGAGCTCGAGGCCTTT
>DBFBEA010000104.1:0-21181 GCA_048248475.1 Collinsella sp.
AGCTCGTGGGTCACGCGATCGATATCAAGAAAAGCACCGGGCTTACCCATGGCACTTACGCCTCCTTCTTGGTCGAAGCAACAGAGCTGGCGGCGGCGGGCACAGCGCCAGCGACACCACCCGCCACATCAAAGCGAGCGACATCGGCGGCGTCGGCGCGACCGGTCACAATGTCAAACGCCAGCTCCTCGGCCTGCTCATGCGTCTTGCCGACGGCCTCGGCGGCGGCGACAATCGCCAGCACGCGCTCGTACTCGGTCGGAATGACCTTCACAAAGTGCTTGCTCATCGTCTCAAAGCTGTAGAGCAACTTAATGCCGCGCGGGCTCTGCGTCGCGTCCACGTGCTCCTGGACGAGCGCACGAATCTGCGCCAGCTCGCCGGCCGTCGGGGCCTTGAGCTCAACGCTCTCGTGGTTCACACGGGCATCGAGCGCACCGTACTGGTCAAAGACGTAAGCCACGCCGCCCGTCATGCCGGCGGCGAAGTTCTGCCCGACCTCGCCCAGGATGAGCGCCAGACCTCCCGTCATGTACTCGCAGCCATGGTTGCCGCAGCCCTCGACCACCACCGTGGCACCGGAGTTGCGTACGCCAAAGCGCTGGCCGGCCAGGCCGTTAATGAAGCCGCGGCCACTCGTAGCGCCAAAGAACGCAACGTTGCCCACGATGATGTTCTCGTCGAACTTGTAGGTCGCATGCGGGTTGGGGCGCACCGACACCTCGCCGCCCGAAAGGCCCTTGCCAAAGTAGTCGTTGGCGTCGCCGCACACGTTGAGCGTAATGCCGCGCGGCAGGAAGGCGCCAAAGCTCTGACCGGCCGAACCATCGCAATCGATGGTGATGGAGCCGGCGGGCAGGCCCTCGGGATGCGCCTTGGTCACCGCGTTGCCCAAGATGGTGCCCACGCAGCGGTTGACGTTGGCGATATCGGCGCGGAAGCGAATCGGACGCAGGTGCGCACGGGCATCGGCCGTATAGGGCACAAACAACGTGGAGTCGAGCGTCTTTTCGAGCTCGCTGTCCGCAGCCATCTGCGGCAGGAAGTGACGACCGTCGGCACCCGGGATGTGGGCACCGAACTCGCAGGTCGCGCTCGCCAGCACGGGCGACAGATCGAGCAGGTTGGCCTTGCGGTTGCCCGGGACCTCAATCTGGCGCAAGCACTCGGGATGGCCGACCATCTCGTCGACGGTGCGGAAGCCCAGGCTCGCCATGACCTCGCGCAGCTGCTCGGCAACAAAGAGCATAAAGTGCTCGACGTGCTCGGGCTTGCCGCGGAAGCCGCGACGCAGGCGACAGTTTTGCGTGGCGATGCCGGCCGGGCAGGTATCCTGCTGGCAGTCGCGCTGCATAAGGCAGCCCATGGAGATGAGCGGCATGGTCGCAAAGCCAAACTCCTCGGCACCCAGCAGGCAGGCGACGGCGACATCGGTGCCGTCCATGAGCTTGCCGTCGGCTTCGAGCACCACGCGTGAGCGCAGGCCGTTTTGCAGCAGCGTCTGCTGGGCCTCGGCAAGGCCAAGCTCCAGCGGCAGACCGGCGTGCCAGATCGAATCGCGCGCCGCAGCACCGGAGCCGCCGTTGTGGCCGCTGATCAAGATCTTGTCGGCGGCACCCTTGGCCACACCGGTGGCGATGGTGCCGACGCCGGCCTCGCTGACCAGCTTGACCGACACGCGTGCGCCGGGGTTGGCGTTCTTAAGATCGAAGATAAGCTCCGCCAGGTCCTCGATGGAGTAGATGTCGTGGTGCGGCGGAGGCGAGATCAGGCCGATGCCGGGCGTGGACTGACGGACCTCGGCGATCCAGGGGTAGACCTTCTTGCCGGGCAGGTGGCCGCCCTCGCCGGGCTTGGCGCCCTGGGCCATCTTGATCTGAATCTCAAAGGCGCTGCACAGGTAGCGGCTCGTCACGCCAAAGCGCGCGCTTGCCACCTGCTTGATGGCGGAGTTCTTGGAGTCACCGTTGGCCAGCGGGGTCTCGCGGCGCGGATCCTCGCCGCCCTCGCCCGAGTTGGAACGGCCGTGCAGGCGGTTCATGGCGATGGCCATGCACTCGTGTGCTTCCTTGCTGATGGAACCGTACGACATGGCGCCGGTGTTAAAGCGGCGAACGATGTTGAGCGCGGGCTCGACCTCGTCGAGTGCCACCGGGGTGCGGCCGCCGGCATCAAAGTCCAGCAGGTCGCGCAGGCGCACGGCACGGCCGGTGCGGTGCAGGCGGGCGCTGTACTCCTTAAAGGTGTCGTAGCTGTCCTCGCGGCAGGCGGTCCGCAGCAAGTAGACAGTCTGCGGATCGATGAGGTGATCCTCGCCGCCGAGCGGGCGCCACTTGGTCAGACCCAACGTGGGCAGCTGATCGGGAGCCGGGCTCTTAAGGATAGCGAGCGCGGCGTCGTAGCGCTCATTCTGCTCGCGCTCGACGTCCTCGACACCCATACCGCCCACACGGCTCACCGTGCCGGCGAAGTACACGTTGACGAACTCCGGAGTGAAGCCCACGGCCTCGAAGATCTGCGCCGAATGGTAGCTCTGCACCGTGGAGATGCCCATCTTGGACATGATGGAAACGATGCCGGCGGTCGCAGCCTTGTTGTAGTTGGCGATGCCCTGCTCGGCCGTCACGTCCAGGTCGCCGCGTGCCGCCAGATCGCGGATGCACGCATGTGCGTTGTACGGATAGATGCCACTCGCGGAGTAGCCCACCAGTGCCGCAAAGTCGTGCGGAGACACGGCGTCGCCGCACTCCACCACGATGTCGGCAAAGGTACGCACGCCGGCGCGGATCAGGTGGTTGTGCACGCAGCCCACGGCGAGCAGCGACGGCACGGGCACCTCACCCGCAGCGGCGCGATCGCTCAACACCACGATGTTCACGCCGTCGCGGACCGCAGCCTCAACATCCTCTGCAAGCTGCTTGAGCGCAGCCTGCAGCGCGCCCTCGCCGGCGTCGCGGCGGTACACGGCACGGAAACGGCGGGTCTTAAAGCCCACGCGGTCGATGGCGCAGATACGCTCGAACTCCTCCTCGCTCAGCAGCGGACGCTCCAAGCGCACCAGCTGGCAGGCCGTGCGGGAATCCTCGAGCAGGTTGCCGTGGTTGCCCAGGTAGAGCGTGGTCGAGGTGACCATATGCTCGCGCAGGGCATCGATCGGCGGGTTCGTGACCTGGGCGAACAGCTGATAGAAGTAGTCGAAGAACGAGCGCGTCTTCTTGGACAGGCAGGCCAGCGGCGCATCGATGCCCATCGAGGCGAGCGGGGCCTTGCCCTGCTGGGCCATGGGACGCACGACTTCGTCAACATCATCCCAGTGATACCCGAGCTTGGCCATGCGCACGGCGGCGGGCACCTCGGTATCCTCGGCGGGCGTGGGCGCGACGGGCTTGTCGAGCGCGTCGACGGTCAGCGTCTCCTCGGCGATCCAGTCGCGATAGGGCTTTTCCTTGGCGTAACGGGCGCGCAGCTCGTCGTTGTAGATGACGCGGCCGCGGGCAAAATCGACCTCGAGCATCTGGCCCGGTCCCAGACAGCCGCTCGTCAGGATGTTCTCGGGGCTCACCTCGATGGTGCCCACCTCGCTTGCCAGCATAAAGCGACCGTCGCGCGTCACATAGTAGCGGGCGGGACGCAGGCCGTTACGGTCGAGGGCGGCACCCAGCGTGCGACCGTCGGTAAAGGCGATGGCCGCCGGGCCATCCCACGGCTCCATGAGCATGGACTGGTAAGCGTCGTAGGCGCGGCGCTCCTCACTCAGGCTGTCGTTGTGGTCCCACGGCTCGGGCAACAGCATGGACGCGGCACGCGTAAGCGGGCGACCGTTCATGACCAAAAACTCAAGCACGTTGTCCAGAATCGCGGAATCGGAGCCCTCGCGGTTGATGATGGGCATCACGCGCTCAAGATCATGCTGCAGCACGGGACTGTACAGGTTGGGCTCGCGGGCGCGGATCCAGTTGACGTTGCCCTTGAGGGTGTTGATCTCGCCGTTATGGATGATATAACGGTTGGGGTGCGCGCGTTCCCAGCTGGGCGTGGTGTTGGTGGAGTAGCGCGAGTGGACGAGCGCCACGGCCGTCTTGACGGCGGCGTCGTTGAGATCGATGAAGAAGCGGCGCATCTGCGTGGCGACCAGCATACCCTTGTACACGATGGTGCGCGAGCTCATGGAGCACACATAGAAGATCTTGTCGCGCAGGGCAAACTCGACGTCGGCCTTCTTCTCGATGGTGCGGCGGCACACGTACAGACGACGCTCGAAGGCATCGCCGGCGGGCGTGTCGTCCGGACGGCCCAGGAAGGCCTGCAAGATGGTGGGCATGCAGGCGCGGGCCGTCTCGCCCAAATCGTGCGGGTCGACCGGCACCTCGCGCCAAAAAAGCAGCGGCACGCCGGCCTCGGCGCAGCCCTCCTCAAACACGCGACGGGCATCCTCTACGCCCTTGTCGTCCTGCGGGAAGAACAGCATGGCCACGCCATAGTCGCCCTCTGCCGGCAGAATCTGGCCGCACTTTTGAGCCTCTTTGCGGAAAAAGTGATGCGGAACCTGAAACAGGATGCCGGCGCCGTCGCCGGTGTTCTTCTCAAGTCCCGTGCCGCCGCGGTGCTCCAAGTTGACCAGAATGGACAGCGCATCGTCCAGAATCTGGTGATGGCGCTCACCGTTGATATCGGCAAGCGCGCCGATGCCACACGCATCGTGATCGAATTCGGGGCGATAAAGGCCCTGCTGCTGAGCGGAATCTGCCTGCATCGCGATCCTCCCCTAAATATTAGACAATCAGTTGAATAGGCATACTAGGAGCATCACCGGCCCGTTGTGTTTCCCGCCCGTTTCGAAACAATCGCGTAACGCACGCCCTACGAGTGGACACCGCCGACCTCAAGGACGACAACAAGGGCCCCAAGTTCGGCCTGTAAGCTCACCGCTTCAAACATCTCAATCTGTAACAGGAAGACCCAATTTTGGCGCCTAGATGTTACAGATTGAGATGTTTTCGAGAGACAGTTCCGAATGTCTCGATCTGTAACACGAAGGGCCGGTTTTTGCAGCTAACTGTTACAGATCGAGATTTTCCATAGGACCATTTCTTCCTGTCTCGATCTGTAACACCTAGGTCCAATTTCCATCCCTAGTTGTTACAGATCAAGACATTTCGGCAACTCCTTTCCCCATCCTATTCAAATACAACAATTTTGTTAGTCTCGGTTAACCTTTAAGCCTAAAACGGGTACCCTTTACGGCGTCAAACAAACGGCACGCAGGAGTGCACCATGCTCAACCATCTCAAACAACACTTTGGTTCCCGGCGCACCGGTGGTCACGGAGGCCTAGACATTGCGCGGCATATCGGCCCCGGGTTGCTCGTCACCGTCGGCTTTATCGACCCGGGCAACTGGGCCTCCAATATGGCCGCGGGCTCGCAGTTTGGCTACGCGCTGCTGTGGATCGTCACGCTGTCCACGATCATGCTCATCGTGCTGCAGCACAACGCGGCGCACCTGGGCATCGCCACGGGCATGTGTCTTGCCGAGGCCACGACGCGCCACCTACCCCGCCTCGTCGGGCGTGCGATACTCGGCAGCGCGTATCTAGCCACGGTCGCCACCGCCATGGCCGAAGTCCTGGGCGGTGCGATCGCGCTTCAAATGCTCTTTGGCCTGCCCGTACGCGCCGGCTGCATCATCGTGGCGGCGGCATCGATTGCCATGCTCATGACAAGCTCCTACAAACGCGCCGAGCGATGGATCATCGCCTTCGTAGGCGTGGTAGGACTTTCGTTTTTAGCCGAGCTTGCACTAGTCAAGGTCGACTGGCCGCAAGCCGCCGCAAGCTGGATCACACCCTGTATGCCCACCGGCTCGGCCGCGATTATCGTAAGTGTCCTAGGCGCGGTCGTTATGCCCCACAACCTCTTCCTGCACTCCGAGGTCATCCAATCCATGCACTTTGAAGGCCAAGGCGAGCAGGTTATCGAAGAACGTCTGCGCTACGAGCTCTTCGACACGCTCTTTTCGATGGGCGTGGGCTGGGCAATCAACTCGGCCATGGTCATCCTGGCCGCAACGACCTTCTTTGCGCACGGCATGGTCGTAGACGACCTCGCCGTCGCAGCGGCCACGCTCTCCCCCATTCTGGGCCCGGCAAGCTCGACCATCTTTGCGGTGGCACTGCTGTTTGCGGGACTATCGAGTAGTGTGACGGCGGGCATGGCGGCGGGCACCATCACCGCGGGCATGTTCGACGAGGAATACGACATCCACGACCGACATTCCTCGATCGGGGTGGCGGCCTGCTTCGTCGGCGCAGTGGCGGCGTGCTTGGTCGTCCCGAATCCTTTTGAGGGTCTCATTTGGAGTCAGGCGCTGCTGTCGCTTCAGCTGCCAATTACGGTCTTTGTGCTCATACGACTCACCAGTTCGCCCCGCGTCATGGGCAAATACACCAACTCGCGCCCGCTCAACGCGCTGCTCGTAGGAATCGGCGTCATCGTGACGATTCTCGACATCGTGCTGCTAACGGGGATGTAATTGGGATGGCGTAACTGTCCAGATATAACGTCTCAATCTGTAACACGTGAGACCGTTTTAAACCGTCAGATAAATCAAAAGGGTCCCGGCCGAGAATTCGACCGGGGCCCTTGGACAGAGCTATATGTTGTTGCAAGTCGTGTGTCTACGAGCTACTCCTCGACAAGCTCAAACTCATCGGGGCCGACGCCGCAGACCGGGCACACGTAGTCCTCGGGCAGCTCGGGCGTGTCGACCTCAACCTCGTAACCGCAAACGGTGCACACAAACTTATACGTCTTCTTCTCCTCAGCCATGATGTTCTCCTCTCGAACGTGACTGCTGGTGTACTTACTTATTAGTATATATTCTCAATAACATAATGCAAGTATTTTTAGAACATTTCTAGCCTTGATACGACGAGGCTTTGGGCGGCGTCTTGCCCTTTAGCACCTTGTGATAGTAGTCGTACGTCAGCGGCGTCTCGTCGCTCAGGCGCTCGGCATCCTCGACCTCGCCAATAAACAGCAGATGCGTGCCCACATCCACAGTGTCGATCAAACGGCAGCTAAACAGGGCCGCCGCGTACTCAGGCACATAGGGCATGCCCAGAGCCGTCTCGCGGGTCTCGTATTTGGCAAACTTGTCATAATCGCTGCTGGTGCGGAACCCAAAGTTACCGATGTAGAGCATGTCGGCAGTCTGATCGATCACGGTCAGCGCGAACGCTTTGGCCGATGCGATGACGCCCGAGGTGACATTGTCCTTGTTCACGGCAACCGAAATACGCGGCGGCATGGACGTCACCTGCACCGCAGTGTTGATGACGCAGCCGGCGCGCAACCCGTCTGCCGCAGCGCTCACCACGTACAGACCGCTCGGCATGGTAAAGAACGCAGTTTTGTCCATAACGATCACTCCCCTAGCTCGGGTTGGAACCTCATGAATGTATGTACCCACAAAAAAGGCGGCACCCATAACGGACGCCGCCTTTAAGACATATGTGTCAGAACAGTAAGAAAGATGAGACGCCCGCAGTTGCGGTGAAATAGGGACTGAATAGCCCCTCAAACAGGCAAAACAGTCCGTATTCCACCGCAACTTATACAGAGTGCCTAGCGGTTGCGTTCCTTAAGGGCGCGGTCGATCTCGCGTTGGACATCACGCTTGGCCATGTCCTCGCGCTTGTCGTAGAGCTTCTTGCCGCGACCTAGACCCAGCAGCAGCTTTACGCGGCCGTCGGTATTAAAGTAGAGCTCCAACGGAACCAGCGCATAACCACGGTTGCGAAGTTTGCCGTCAAGAAAGTCAATCTCCTTGCGGTGCAGCAGCAGACGACGCCGACGGTCGGGATCGCGATTCCACACGCCACCATGGCTATAAGGGTGGATATGCAGGCCGACGAGCCAGCACTCCCCGCCGCGGATCAGCGCGAAGGTATCGGTGATCTGGCAGGCGCGCTCGCGAATCGACTTGACCTCGGTGCCACTCAGTTCAATACCGCACTCAAATGTCTCATCGATAAAGTACTCGTGATGTGCCGAGCGATTCTTGGAAATGAGTTTGCGCTCGCGCTTACTGGGCATCGCCGGCCTCCTTGGCGCCGTCGGCGTTTGAGCCCGCAGCCTCGCGCTTTGCCTTGCGCTCGGCATTGAGCTCGGCGTCGCTCTCGCGCACCAGTTTGATAATCGCCGCGCAGGCCTCCTCGCCCACCAAGTCGCGAGCACGCACCGTCAGGCGCGTCGCCTCCTGCTTGTCGCCGTCACTTGCAGCATCGGTCGCGCACATAATCAGGCAGATGGCAATCTCGGCCGAAGGCGAGGTCGGCACACCTTGCAGGGCCAGTTCACCCATCACGTGGTCGTCGCTCTCATCGGCGGCATCCGGATAGGTGGTATGGATCTTGTTGAGCAGGCGCGTCGTATGCGCATCGTTGGGCGCCAGGCGCAGCGCCAGACGCGCGCAGCCCACGGCAGCCGAAACGTTCTCGGTCTCGGGCTCCAAGAAATACTGGCCTAGATTGGCGTAGGCGCGGGCGGCGCACTTGCCATCGCTTGCACGCTCCAGCACCGAGAACGAGAGCGATGCCCATTCCTGCTTGTCCTCGAGTGCGCGGAACAGCTCGGCCAAATCCAAGCGATAGTTGCAGTTCATGGGGTCCCAACGCACAGCCTGCATCAGGGCATTACGAGCGCTCACATAATCCTGCTGGCGAATGTAGGCAAACGCCATGTCAGAGTACAGGCGGTCAAACGGCACCTCGACCTGCACGAGCTCGCGCGGATCCTTCTCCACGCGGCGATAGGCCAAGCGCTCAAACTTGCTATCGAAGCTAAAGTATTGGCGCTTCTCCTCCGTCTTGCACTCAGCGTCGATATACTCCTCGGCGAGCTCCACCAGACGCTCCAGCAGCGGCGTCGCCGTAGCCAGGTCGCCCTGCGCCAGATAGTTCTCGGCATACGTGATGTCTTGCAAGCTGATGGGCAGATCCATGGCTACTCCTCGATCTGAGCGAAACACGGCAGGCGCCGTATATACGGTCAATACACAAAACCCGGGTCTCTTACGAGGCCCGGGCGTTCAATTTTGGTAGCCCGTACCAGATTCGAACTGGTGATCTCCGCCTTGAGAGGGCGGCGTCCTAAACCGCTAGACGAACGGGCCATATGTAGCAAATGCAATGGCTGGGATGGAGGGAGTCGAACCCCCATTGACGGAACCAGAATCCGCTGTCCTGCCATTAGACGACATCCCAATGACTGCATCGCTGCGCTCGGCTGTGCCTTTGCGCAAGAAAGAAATATACGGGAAGTCTCGCCGTGACGCAAGCCCCAATTTTGACTTTTTTGAAATTCAGTCAAATTGGCCTAATTTAGTCCAACCCGTGAAGGACCTGTGAAGCCAACCGCTGTACACGAAGGGCAAAACGCCGCGAGCGGTAGCCGTCAACCGTTGGCAGATTCTACCGTGAAAACGATAGCACCAGGCAACACAATCGAAGTATCAATGATCGCGTAGATATCGAGGCGCCATGGACGAAGAGCTTGATTACCTATGGGAGACCCTGGGCCTTGAGATCACTGCCGACCTTTGGCCCGAACGGGACAAAATCCATCCCACACTGCGCCCCGCCATTACTGTGGTGCAGGCAAAATACCGCCGTGCATCCTTTTTGATCATGCGGATGTCATGGCACGCGGGACTCCCCGACCTTAAGCGAATCCAGGCAAGCCTCGTCGAGTTGTCCGGTATGCCGACCGTCATATCCGAGGCGCACCTGGAGCAGCGCCAGCGCGAGCGACTGCAACAGCAGCGGATTCCCTTTATCTGCCCCGGCGTTCAGGCATATCTGCCCTTTATGGACGAGGAGTACTGGAGCGGCAAGCCCAACAAACACGTAAAGGTCTACGATCCGCACGAATGGGCACAGCTGGCGGACTGACTGGGGCAGGCCCGCCGGCGGAAAGTGCGCCCCAGATTTCAAGCTCAAACTGGTCCCCACTTTCCCGTCGAGCCCTCAACCGGAAACCGTGTCCCACAATCGAAGCTCAGAATGGGACGTGCTTTCCGCAACCGGCCACTTTGGGAAAGCGCATCCCATTCTGGAAGCGAATTCCGGGTCGCACTTTCCGCAGCCGCTACAGCAACGCCTCGGCCCAAGCCGCTTCCCTAAAGCCGGGAATCGCAAAGTCGTCGCCCACCAGCAGCGGACGCTTGACCAGCATGCCGTCGGTCGCCAGCAGCTCGTAGCACTCCCGATCCGTCATGCCCGCATCCAGACGCGCCTTCAGGCCCAGCTCTCGATATTTCATGCCCGATGAATTAAAGAAGCGCCGCACCGGCAGCCCCGAACGAGCAATCCAGGTCGCAAGCTCATCAGCCGTGGGATTGTCCAAAACGATATCGCGATCGATATACTCTACCCCATGTTCGTCCAGCCATGCCTTGGCCTTCTTACAGGTCGAGCACTTGGGATATTCAACAAACAGTACAGTCATGGGAATCCTCCGAATATAGATCGGCCAACGCAGGCACACGCCACACGAGGCGCCTTCGTATGATGGGCCAATTGTAGCCCGCAGGTCACACGTTAAACGAACCGTACCCCGAATCCGCGCTTGATAAACGGCAGCAGTTCCATTGCCTCGGGCGTGATATGGCCCGCAACGTTCATGCGCTCGTCACCGGGAAGATCGACCCGCGCAATCTCAAGCTCGCCTTCGTAGCGCCCATATCCGCTATTGCTCACAGCGATCGACCCCGCCTTTCGCGGCAGGCCGGCTCCGGCATCCGTCGGCACGGAATCCGGCTTAAGCTTCGTACGTGACTCCTGAGACCTAAAGATGAGGACACTCGAGTCGGGCCGGTCGTGATGAATCTGCCCGCGCACATAGGCATAACCGGGCTCAAGCTCGCATTGCAGGTCCACGTATCCGGCGGAAACTTGAGCAAACTGCGCCCAGCCCGCATCGGAAAGATCGGGGTCGCCGACCAACACAATGTCGCAATCGGCGCCATGTGCAAGCTCAAGCATATTGAGAGCAACCTTTGACGCGCGACCGCGCTGCGCCTCGACCGTCGGCAGTCCCTCGAATACCGGCCCGCGAACGTTAGCATCACCCGGCACAAAAGCCATGATTTCGAATCCAAGCGCCGCAAGACGAAGATTCGTCCGAGCAACATCTTCAAGAGCTAAACCGGTATAAGGCTTGGGGTAAAAATTGTGGCAGGCGGCAAAACGAGTCACATCGGCGCCGGCTTCACGCCACGATGCGATTTCATCAGAACTCACCGTCGATGCATTGACCACAATGCGAAATACACCGGACAGCTCCGCGACCCGCTGGGCGCTAAAGCCATAGTCCAAACGAAGGTATTCCAACCCCAGATCGCGCAGGTCCTCGATACGCTCAAGCCCGAGCAAATCGCACGTACGCGGCCCCACATCGGCAATGAGCGCAATGCCGCGGGCGGAAAGCAGCGACAGCACATGACGGACCTTATCGGCATACGCCGCTCCCCCATCCTCGGGAATATGCAGCGAGGTGAACGCATAGCGCGCACCCGCCGCGGCACCACGCTCAATCGTCCGCTCAATATCCTGCAGAGGGCTGGAAAGATAAATCGAAATACCCGTTTTCACGCTTCAACGCTCCTTTAAAAAAGGCCGGCGGAGCAGTTAGCCCCGCCGGCACAACCATAGCATCAAGAAATCTGCCGCGCACCGCGAGCCCCGAGCAACACGGCTCGCGATATCAAACTACTCGCCAAAGAACTCGTTGATCTTCTGCTCGTCGACGCCAAAGAACCACGTCAGGACAAAGCCGGCGGCATAGGCAAGCAGCATAGCGGCAACGTAGCCGAGCTGCTGGCCAGGAACGACGATCAGCAGGCCAAACAGACCGGAAACGCCCTGAGAAACCGTGCCGATGTGAAGCAGCGCCGCGAGCGCGCCGCCAAATCCGGCACCCAGGCAGGCCGTCACAAACGGACGAACGAGCGGCAGCGTAACAGCATACATCAGAGGCTCGCCCACACCCAGGATTCCAACGGGAATGGACTCTGCGACGTACTTCTTGAGCTTGGCGTTCTTGGTCTTAAAGTACAGCGCCAAACCGGCACCGACCTGGCCGCCGCCAGCCATCATAAGGATGGGAAGCAGGTAATTGATACCCTTGGTAGCGCCGTCGGGATCGTTGAGCATAGCGTGGATCGGCGTGAGCGCCTGATGCAGGCCGACGGACACCAGCGGCAAGAAGCCTGCCGACAGGATATAGCCGCCCAGGACGCCCAGGTTCTCGAAGATAAAGGTCAAAACGCTAAAGATGGCAGTCGTCAGCCATGCGCCAACCGGCTGGATGACGAGCATCAGAGCAAAGGCGCCGATGATGAGCACCAGCAGCGGGGACAAGAACGTGTCGAGTGCGTTGGGCATAACCTTGCGAATCTGACGCTCCATCCAGGCAAAAAATGCACCAGCGATGAGAGCCGCGATCATGCCGCCCGCTGCGGGGTTGTACTGCGCATTGGTGAGCGGCAGCAGAATGGCAGTGGCAGGATCAGCCGCGCCAGGCGCAAGCAGGGGCATGGCACTGTTGGCGATACACATCATGCCGGCGATGCCGCCCAGCGCAGCGGAGCCACCAAACTCACGCGCCGCGTTATAGCCCACCAAGATAGGCAGATAGGCAAACAGGGCCCAGCCCATGGAACGAATGCCCTGGTACCACCACTCGCCTGCAAGCGCGCCTGCCGTCGAAACGTTAATGACGTTGCAGATACCGTTGATGAGGCCAGCCGCAATGATGCCGGGAAGCAGGGCGACGAAGACATTGGAAATCTTCTTGAGGAAGGCCTGAACCGGCTTGGACTCGTACTTGGCCTTCTGCGCGGCCTTGTTTGTGGCCGCAGCGTCAACCACGCTCTCGTCAGCAACGCCTTTCGCAAGGCCGGTGAGCTTGGAGAACTCCTCGAGCACCTTATTCACCTTGCCCGGACCCAGCACGATCTGCATCGTGTCGTCCTCGACCAGGCCCATCACGCCGTCGAGTGCCTTAATGCCCTCCGTGTCGACGTTGCCCGCGTCTTTGACGGTCACGCGCAGGCGCGTCATGCACGCCGCGTTTGCGAGCACGTTGTCTTTACCGCCCAAAAGGTCCAGCAGCTTTTGAGCCAGCTCTTTGTTCGTCATAACTCCTCCTTGTATTGGGTATCTCGTCTGGATGTCATATCAGCTCACGCCGCGCACCTATTGGGCATCGGCATTGCTCTTCTCATGGCCACTCACCGCAGCACGGACATGACCTCGCGCCCGCTCAAGAGCTACCGCAGCCTGCTCGGCATCGCAGTCCAGCAGTACCGAGACAATAGCGGTTTTTACGTGGCCGCCGGCATCTGTAAGCGCCTGAACAGCGCGCTCGCGCGTGCAGCCGGTCGCCTCCATCACGATGTTCTGGCCGCGCACCACCAACTTCTCGTTCGTCTGCTGCACATCGACCATCAGGTTTTGGTATACCTTGCCGATCTTGACCATGGCACCGGTCGAAATCATGTTGAGAATGAGCTTTTGAACCGTTCCCGCCTTGAGCCTCGTTGAGCCGGTCAGCACCTCGGGACCGGGCACGGGCTCAATGGCAAGATCTGCGCTCTCCCCGATCTTCGACCCTTGGTTGCAGGCAATTGCAATGGTCTTGCACCCAGTTGCCTTGGCGTACGCAAGGCCGCCCACCACATAAGGAGTACGGCCGCTTGCCGCCAGGCCAACGACAAGATCCTTGTCCGAGAGTCCACGCTCTCGCAGGTCGTTCGCGCCAAGCTCATCGCTGTCTTCGGCACCTTCGACAGCCTTGATAAACGCCGTCTCGCCCCCGGCAATGAGCCCGACGACCAGATCGGGCGATACGCCAAACGTAGGCGGGCACTCCGAAGCGTCAAGCACGCCCAAACGACCACTAGTGCCCGCGCCCATGTAAAAGACGCGACCGCCGCGCTCAAGCGCCTCGGCAGCCCAGTCGATTGCCGTGGCAACCTGTGGCAACACTTTCGTGACCGACTGGACGGCACGGAGATCCTCATCGTTCATCGTCGTGACGATTTGCAGCGATGTCATCGTATCGAGGTCCATTGACCTTTGATTACGCTGTTCGGTCGTGAATTTTGTTAAATCGAGCATTTCATTCACCTCATCTTTCCTGTTTCTCGATGTAGTTTTGCTTAATGACATGCGTCGCCCGTTCGTAGTCACTGGCAACGTAAGCAGCGTACAGGGCATCGACAACCATAAGCTGGGCCATACGCGAAGCCATGGCACCGCTGCGGACCAAAGGTTCACTCGCAGCGACGCCGAGCACGGCATCGGCCATGGTGGCAAGCTTGGATGATCCATCTACTTTGGTAACGGCCACAACGGGACAGTTGTGACGTTGAGCCTCGGCGGTGCAGTCCAGCACCTCTTGCGTCAAGCCCGAGTAGCTAAAGGCGATTGCCATATCGCCCTCATGCATGTTCTTGGCACATAAGAGCTGATCATGCCAGTCGTCGTACAGATGGCACTCTTTGTCGACACGCATGAGCTTTTGCGCCAGGTCGTGCGCGACCAAACGAGAGGCACCAATACCGAACAGATTGACCGCGCGTGCCCGCTTAAGACGGGCCGCGCATCGCTCCAAGACGGTGTAATCGAGCGTTCGCGCCGTCGCCTCGATCGTACGCACGTTGCTTTTCATCACCTTCCCCACGATACGTTCGACGCTGTCATCCATGGAGATGTCCTCGAGGGCTACGTCTTTCTTGTCACCTAAAAGCGCCAGCTCGGCAATCAGTTCGCGCTGGAACTCCTTGTAGCCCGCAAAACCCAAACGCTTGCAAAAGCGCAAAATGCTCGAGGGCGAGGAGAACGTGACATCGGCAAGACCGCGGACGGACAGCCCGACCACCTCGTGCGGATGAGCGCTTACATATGCGATGACATTGCGTTCCGCCGGGCTCGCGCTGAGCTCACGCTCGCGAAGCCGCAAAAGCAATCCGTTTGCCATCTCAAACACCTCCGTTGAGAAGAATTAAAGACCAACGAACGATTCGTACCGGATACAAACAGCTTTTGCGGTACATTGTGCCGCATCGTGGCGCACAAAGGGCGAGCGTTCTACCGCTCGCCCCTCAAATCCGACCGCTCGGAAATACGCGCGACACAAAATAATTCAACAAGGTCGCATTATCAGAAACGGGTTTGTTACCGGCTAGCGCCTCGCATGGGCGCCGATCGGCCGAGTCGCATGGCGCACCAACGCCGCCGCCAGCAATACCAACAGCATGGCGGTGACATAGCCCGCAGCATCGAATCCTAAATCGATAACGTCGAAATGCCTGCCGGGAACAAAAATCTTATGTACCTGATCGCCAACGGAGCAGGCGGCGCAAAAGAGCAATACGGGCACGCAACGGGAGCATACGCTCCACGGACGCCTGGAAAAGCAAACCACGACCACCGAGGCGAACAATCCGACGAAGAAAAACTCTACGGTATGGGCAACGCGACGGACGTTCGTGCCCACCCACATGCGAATGGAAGCAAGTCGGCCAGACCGGACATTCGAGGCAGCCGAATCGGTGCCCCCGGTCATTCCGTTCTCCGTCTGGGCTTCACCCGTGGCATCGACAGCCTGAACGCCCGTAGCCTGGCCCTCCACCACACGCGCGGTAGACTCGCTCAGCAACGACGTCTCCACCGCATTTTGCTCCGTCAGCACCCAGATGCCCGCCAGCGTTGCAGCGAACAGAACGATCGCGGTCCATCCGATTATCTGTTTTACGCGCGCCAAGGGCCAACCTCCTTTTTTGAATATCAGCGAGTGTAGCCCCAAATGGCATCGTCACCGTATCAAAATTTGAATCGCAACAGGAAGCGACAAAGCGACGCAAACCCCTACCCCGCCTCGCGCATCCAGCGATCGAACGTCCCCACGCACACGCCCAGGCACTTTGCTGCCTGGCTGCGGGTAATATCGCCCGCCTCATAGCTATCGCGCACCAGCTCAAACTGAGGAGGGCATGGCTTGCGAGGTCGACCGAAACGGACCCCTCGCGCCCGCGCCGCTGCAATTCCCTCCGCCTGGCGCCGATGGATATTCTCGCGCTCCACCTGCGCCACGTAGCTCAGCAGTTGCAGCACAATATCGGCAATCAGGGTGTTGGTCACATCCGGCGCGCCGCTGGCCCTGGCGCGCGTGTCAAGCAATGGCATGTCCAACACCACAATGGCAACCCCGAGCTCCTTGGTAATGCGTCGCCATTCCTCAAGAATCTCGGAGTAATTACGACCAAGTCGGTCGATAGAAAGCACCACCAGCACGTCCCCGTCTCCCAGGACGTGCAACAGCTCGCGATAATGCGGCCGATCGAAGTCCTTGCCGCTCGCATGGTCGGCATAAATATTCGCCGAGCCCACGCCATAGGCGCCCAGCGCATCCAGCTGCCGATTAAGGTTCTGATCGCGCGAACTCACCCGCGCATAACCGTACACCGTCGCCATCTCATCCCCGCTTTCTTGTAAACCTGCCAAAAAGGGACAGGTTTATTTTGGTAGGTTCTACCTCTCAAATAGCAGGTAAGCGGGCGGCCGAGCAGACGGCAAGGTAGCCACGATTCAAATGCGGAGGGCGGTCCCGAAAGGCCGCCCTCCGCTCCCCCACCATCGGTCGGGATTTGGCTAATGGATAAGCTTGAAGTCCAAGTGCCCACGCGTGGTATTGACACGTGAGACCTCGATAATCACGCGCTGCCCCAGCTCGTAACGGGTGCCTGTGTCGGCGCCCCTCAGAGTAAGCGCGTCCTCGTCGAACTCGAACCACTCGTTGCCCAGGCTCTTAATCGAAACCAAGCCTTCGACCTGCGTCAGGTCCAAGCGCACAAAGAGGCCCATGCTGCTAACCCACGAGACGGTTCCGGCATAGCGCTCGCCCAGGCGATCCTCATAGTACTGGGCAATCTTGATCTTTTGCGTCGCATGGCTGGCGGCATCTGCCGCGCGCTCGGCATCGCTACATGCGCGGCAGATCTGCGGCAGAATGCGCGGCAGCGACTCGCGCCCCTTGCCGATCAGCCACGGCGTACGGACCAAGGCGTCCTTGCCGCCGAGCTGCTCATAGGCCAACTGCAGTTTGAGCACGCGGTGCACCACCAGATCGGGGTAGCGACGGATGGGACTCGTAAAGTGGCAGTAGCACGGCGCGGCGAGCGCAAAGTGGCCCTCGTTGCGCGGCTTGTACAGCGCGCACTGCATGCTGCGCAGAAGCAGCGTGTTAACGAGCGGTGCGTTGGCCGTACCGGCGGCAGCATCAACTGCAGCCTGCAGCTCATCGGGGCTCCCCAGGGCAATACCGGCAGCACGGCGATCGTCGATGATGCCTAGCTGCGCCAGCGCAACGGCAGCACCGTGCAGGCTATCGGGGCTCGGATCCTCATGCACGCGATAGCAGGCCTCGATATCACGGTCTGCCAGCCACTCTGCAACGCACTCGTTGGCGAGCAGCATGGCTTCCTCGATAAGCGACGTGGCACACGAACGCTCACGCGCCACAATCTGCACGGGCACTCCGTCCTCATCCAATAGAGCGCGAATCTCGGCCGTGTCAAAATCGACTGAGCCGCGGGCGCGACGAATACGACGGCGAAGTTCGGCGAGTTCGTTAGCGGCGACAAGAAAATCGCCGAGGTCGATGTTGTAGCCGCGGGCGGCCTCCTCGCACGCAAGGCCGCGCTCAAGCGCTTCCTCGCGCGAGGTCTCGGCAGCCGCAACATCCTCGGCTGCACCCTCCAGCACCGAACACTCAACCGCGCCGGCACGCACCAGCAGCGCCTCGGCGCCGTCATAGTCCATACGCACACGCGAGCGAATCACACTGGGGTATGGATCGTAATGCCGCACGCGACCCTGTGCATCGAGCTCGATATCGACGGTAAACGCAAGACGGTCCTCGTCAGGGCGAAGCGAGCACAGGTCATTGGACAGGCGTTCGGGCAGCATGGGAAGCACACGATCGGCCAGATACACCGATGTCGTACGATGGCGAGCCTCAAGATCGATATGCCCGTCCCAAGCCACATAGTGTGAAACGTCGGCGATATGCACACCCAGCTTGTAGCCACCCACGGGCGTGCGCTCCAGCGAAATGGCATCGTCAAAGTCGCGCGCGTCGACCGGGTCGATCGTGATGACAAAGCGGTCGCGCAGATCGCGGCGGAGCGGGTCCCTAAGCGCCGCGGACACATCGAGCGAAAGCCCCTCGGCCTCGTCTAGCGCGGCCTCGGGAT
Source organism: Collinsella sp. (assembly GCA_048248475.1). GTDB lineage: Bacteria > Actinomycetota > Coriobacteriia > Coriobacteriales > Coriobacteriaceae > Collinsella. The sequence continues at coordinate 18,322 of DBFBEA010000104.1, forward strand.
AGCTATCGGTATAGCCGTAACGCGCCATCACATATTGAACGCCCAAATCGGGCGCGTCATCTCCGCCAATGCGGCGTTCGATCGTCACGGTGCCCGATTCCAGGCGCGTCGGGTAGGTCAAAATGCGCGCGACAACGGCATCACCCGGGTGGACACCCAGACGATCCGCCGAGGTATCCTCGGGCAAAATGAAGAAGTCGGCCTTCAGGCGCGAATCGAGCGGCTCAATCACACCAAGCGGACCGGCGGTCTGGTACGTACCCACCACGCTTATGGCTGCACGCTCGACCACGCCCTCGATCACGGCGCGCCGCTCACCGTGCGGGCTGTTCTTAATGCTCACGGCAACGTTATCGCCATCCATGATCTCGCGCTTACCGCGGCCCATGACCTTGTAGTCGCCGTTTTCGGTTACAACGTAGGCGCTATGCTCATGGAGCTGCACGCGCCCGGTCAGGCTCGGACGGCGTTCGCTGCGCACCGGCCCGCGCTTATTGCGAGCTCCACGCTTATGCTTGTTATTGCGCCCCATGGCGCCTCCTAACTATCGATTGCGAACTCCAAAGAGTCTACCCAAATGATTCGCTTTCCTGCCGTCCCCTAGGAATCAAAAAACGGGCCGCCCCATAAGAGACGACCCGTTGGAAGGGATGAATTCCAGGCATGCCTACACGCGCAGGTAGCGGCGCATGGCAATGGCAGAACCAAAGAGACCGATAATCACGCCGACCAGAATCAGCGCAGCATAGGTCACCAGGTAGTACTGCGTCGGCAGGGCAAACGACATCCAGCCGATGCTCTCCTGCAGACGCGGAATCATCAGATTGCGCAGCAGCTCCAGAACGCCGATGGAAAGCAGCGAGCCCAAAATGGCCTGCAGTACGCCCTCGGTGATAAACGGGCCGCGAATGAAGCCGTTGCTGGCGCCGACCAGACGCATAATCGCAATCTCACGACGACGCGCCGTGATGGACAGGCGAATCGTGTTGTTGATGAAGATGAATGCGATAAAGGTCAGAAGGCCAACGAGCACCACGGCGGCGATGCGGATGTAGTTGGTCACCTGGAACAGGCGGCTCACTTCCTCCTGGCCGTACAGCACGCTCGCGTTGACGTCGCCGTCATCCGCGATCTTCTGGAAATCGGCATCCTTCTTGAGCTTCTTGGCCGTGCTCTCGACCTGAGACGGATCGTCCATCTCAATCGCAAACGAGGCGGGCAGCGGGTTCTGGCCGTCGAGCGCGCTCATGGTGGCGTCGGCGTTACCCGACATCTTGCTCGTGTACTCGGCCAGCGCGTCGTCCTTATCCTTATAGGTCACGGACTTGACGTTGCTCCACGTCTTGAGCTCGGCCTCAAAGGCCTGGACGTCTGCCTGATCGGCGTCATCGCTAATAAAGGCATTAATGACAACCTGATCCTCGACGGTACCGATCACGGAGTTCAGCATCGCGGAACCCATAATGAACAGGCCGATGATAAACAGCGAAAGGAAGATCGTGATGACGGCGCCGAGCGAGGTAGTCCAGTTACGGAAGAAGTGGCTGATTGCCTCTTTGAAGGAGTAGCCCACGTTAGTTGGTGCCATAGTTGCCGTAACCTCCCCTCTCCTGGTCGCGAATAACGTGGCCGCCCTCGAGGGCGATCACGCGACGGTGCATGCTATCGACCATCTCGCGGTCGTGCGTGGCGACGATCACGGTGGTGCCGGTGCGGTTAATACGCTCGAGCAGCTTCATGATGCCCAGCGAGATCGCCGGGTCGAGGTTGCCCGTCGGCTCGTCGCAGATCAGCAGCGGCGGACGGTTGACCATAGCGCGGGCGACGGCAACGCGCTGCTGCTCGCCACCGGAAAGCTGGTCGGGCAGCGAGTCCATCTGATCGGCCAGGCCGACCAGACGCAGCACCTCGGGCACCTGGCTGCGAATGACGCCCTTGGGCTTGCCGATGCACTGCAGGGCAAACGCCACGTTTTCGTAGGCGGTCTTTTGCGGCAGAAGCTTAAAGTCCTGGAACACGGCGCCAATCTGGCGGCGCAGGAACGGAACCTTGCGGTTCTTGATCTTCATGAGGTCCTGACCAGCAACCAGGATGCGGCCGCTCGTCGGCTTGACGTCACGGTTGAGCGTCGACAGCAGCGTGGTCTTACCCGAGCCGGAGTGACCGACCAGGAAGACGAACTCGCCCGGATAGATCTCGATGTTGATGTCGTCGAGTGCAGGCTTGTTGGGCTGTGCCGGATAGATCTTGGTGACATGCTCCATAAGGATGACGGGCTCGACACCGGCCTGCTTGGCCATCTTCTTGCGGCTGGCCTGCGGATCGATGGGCGCAAACACCGACGTAAAATCGGGGTTGTTGAGCGCGTTATCGAGGCTTGCGACCTCGGCTGCCTGATCGCTCTCGACCACCGGGGCAGCAGGCTGCGTGGGGTCGGGAATAGCGGCAAAGAGACCGGACTGCGCAGGCTGAGGAGCCGGCGTCGCAGGGGCCAAGGGGTCGGGAATGCCGGCCATGGTAGGCTGCGGCGTGGCGGCACCAGCCTGAGGCTGCTCCACGCGAGCGGTCACGGCCTGAACGGGCTCAAAACCCGCCGTGCCGGAAAGCGCGACATCGCTGGTTGGATTGTAGGCAAAGGGATCGGATGCCGGCTGTGCCTGATCTGCCGGCTGAGCGGGGGCCTGAGCAACAGGCTGGCCCTCTGAATCCGGAGTGGCGAAACGACTGCCCTGGACGCCTGCCTGCGTCTTGGGGGCATCATCGCCCGCACCGGAGGTACGGAAGTGGTTACCCACTGGTGCTCCTTATCGTCGTGCGTTTAAACTACATGAGCGCTTTGTATTTTAGCAGTATTAGCTTT
>DBFBEA010000105.1:0-9220 GCA_048248475.1 Collinsella sp.
ACTCCAACCAGCCGGCCTCCACGACAGGTCGCGTGCAACCAAGCTCGGCTCCCAGAGCCTCGGCGAGCCTTCGCATCAGGGGCAGATTCTTCTTGGAGCCAATGCCGCGGCCCACCACGACCAAGCGCTCGGCATCGGCGATAGAGGCCTGCTGCCCCCACTCCTCGGCGGGAATCGAAATCTCGACACGAGCCTTAGCATCATCCGCAAGCGATATCTGGGTGATCGTGCCGGAGCGGCCGTGGTCAAAGTCGGGCGCCTTAAAGATGCCGGGACGAACCGTTGCCATCTGGGGACGATGATTGGGGCAGACGATGGTGGCCATCAGGTTGCCGCCAAACGCCGGACGCGTCTGTTGCAGCAGTCCCGTCTCCGTATCCATCGAAAGTACGGTGCAGTCAGCCGTAAGGCCCGTCTGCAAACGCACAGCAACGCCGGGTGCCAGCTCGCGGCCAAAAGCGGTCGCGCCGTATAGGATGGCCTCGGGTTTGCGTTCGGCTACCAAATCGCAGATCAAGTGGGCGTAGACCTCCGCATCGTTTTGGCGCAGACGCTCGTCGCGACAGGCCAGGACTTCGTCGGCGCCCGCGCAAACCAGATGTTCCAGGTCCCCGAGCGAGCCCTCGGGGCTCATGCCGACCAGTGCCACCAGACGGCAGCCGCGAGCATCGGCAAGCTCGCGCCCCTTGCCCATGAGTTCATAGGCAACGGGAGCCACCGTATCGTGCTCGTCGGTCTGCACGAATACCCAAATGTCTCGATATGCATCAAGGTCCACCGCGCCAGCGGCCTCGTCACGCTCGATCGAGATAGCGTTGACAGGGCAGGCGTCGACGCACCCGCCGCATAGGATGCAGCCGTCGGTTACGCGGGCGCAACGGTTGGGCCGCTCGCCTTCCACTACGATGCCGCCCGAGGCACAGGCGCGAACGCAGCGACCGCAGCCGATACAGGCTTCGCTATCGATAATCAGTCCGCTCATCTATGCCATCCCCTCGATAATCTTGGCAAGTTTTGCCGCCTGCTCGGACGCCGTTCCGTCAACGGCCTCGCACGTTTGGTCGCGGTCGGGCACAAACGATCGCACGACCTGCGTCGGCGAGCCAGCAAGACCGCAACGCGCAGGGTCGGCATGCACGTCGGCAGCGTTGACCACGCGTACGTCCGCCTCCTCGGCCGCACGAATACCGGCAATACTCGGCATACGCAGTTGGCCAATCTCCTTGGCGGTCGTCATCGCACACGGCATCTCAAGATACACCGTCTCCTCGCCGGCATCGCAGCCGTGAACGAGCGCCAGCGAGCCACAGGTCGTAAAGCCCGCGCTCTGCACGCAGCTCACGTCGGTCACACAGGGAATCTCAAAGGCTCCGGCAAGCTCGGGACCAATCTGGGCCGTATCGCCATCCACCGCCATCTTGCCGCAGATGAGCAGGTCGAAGTCCTCGTCGAGCGCCTCGATGCCGCACTTGAGGGCATAGGTGGTTGCCAGTGTATCGGCACCTGCAAAGGCACGATCGGTCAGCAGCAGCGCGTCGTCGGCACCGCGGGCGATGCAGTCGCGCAGCAGCGACTCGGTCGCGGGGATGCCCATCGACACCACCGTTACGCGCACGTCCATGCCAAAGCCGATAAAGTCGTCCTTCAGCGCCAGCGCGCATTCCAAAGCGCTCGCATCAAAGGGATTAATGACCGCCTGCTTGCCATCGCGCACGATGGTATTGGTCTTGGGGTCCATCTTGACCTCGGTGCTGCCCGGCACGGCCTTGACGCACACCACCATATGGAAATCGCTCATCTTCACGCGCCCCCTTTCTGAACGAGCTCATCCAAGAGCTTCTCCGAAAACAGGTTGCCGCGACCCAGCTGCCCGTCGGGATCGAGCTGGAGCTTGAGCCGCGCCGACTCGACCATGGCCTCGTGACCGTACATCGTCTCTAAGAAGCCCGCCTTGATCTTGCCGACGCCGTGTTCTGCGGAGACGGCGCCGCCCATGGCCGTGACCTCGGAAGCCCACTGGGCAAAGAGTTCGCCACCGCGACGGTAGTCCTGCGCATCGCGCGGCAGGATGTTCACATGCAGATGGTTGTTACCGATGTGCCCCCAGGCAGCAGATTCAAGCCCGCTTTCGGCCAGCGTGCGGCGATAGAGGGCCACGACATCGGCAAGGCGTGCATTGGGCACCGACATGTCCGAACCCAGTTTGGTGATGGTGGGATCCGTGCGGCGACGCTCGTCGATAAGCATATTGACGCTCTCGGGAACCGCATGGCGGAAGAACCGCTGGCACTCGCGATCAACCTCGGTGCGCGCGACCCATGTCGCATCGTCACTGCCGCCCGCAAGCTCCAGTACCCACCCCAAGTGATACAGCTCCTCAGTCGCCTGAACTTCGTCGTCGCAGTCGAGCTCCACGTAGACACAGACCTTGACCTCTTTGTCGAGCGCCGGCAGCGAGGCGAACGCGGTCGACCGCTCACGATGACGACGCAGGATATCCAGGGCGCCCGCATCGAAATATTCGATGGCAGCCGCGTGGGACAGGACGGGACGCACAGAATCGGTGAAGGACACAGCCTTGTCTTCGCTGTCAAAGAAACAGCTCACGCCCCAAACGACCGCAGGCGCCGCCTGCAGGGCAATCTCGAGCTCGGTGATGACGCCGATTGTGCCACACGCACCGATAAACAGATCGATGGCATCCATATCGTCAGCAATGAAATAGCCCGAAGCATTTTTGGTCTTGGGCATGGTGTAGTCGGGAAGGTCGAGCTCGAGCGCGCGGCCCGCTGCCGTCACAAGCGACAGGTGGCGACCCTGGGCAAAAGCCTCGCCGCGCTGAAGCTCAAGCAAATCGCCATCAGCCAGCGCGACGTGGAGTCCCGTGATATGTGGGCGCATGGGGCCGTAGGCGTAGCTGCGGGCACCGGAGGCGTTACATGCCGCCATGCCGCCCAGACAGGCAGATGCCTCGGTGGGATCGGTGGGAAAAAACTGCTCGGGGGCCTCTTGGAACTCCTCGTAGGCCTCAAGCGATGCCTGGTCCCAACCAGCGGTCGGCAGCACCTTCTTGCCCAGCTGCTTGCGCAGTTCCGAAAGCACAACGCCCGGCTCCACGCGCAGCAGAAATTGGCCTTGTTCATCGCGGCGAAGGCCCAAGTAGCGATTCATGCGGGAAGTATTGAGAATGTGACCGCCATGAGGCACGGCGCCGGCGGCAAGACCGGTCCGGGCGCCCTGAACCGTCACCGGGACACGCTCGGCATGGAGCTTTTTCAAAATGGTGCGGACCTCGTCTTCCGTTGTCGGAAACGAGATGCTCGAGGCCTCGCCCGATGCGCGAGACTCATCGCGACCATACTCTTCGAACTCGTCGGTGAAGGGTTTAATGGTTGCAGACACGCGAACTCCCCCTTTAGCTAACTACAGTGTTTGCAGGGAGATGTTACCGCATCGTTTCGTCGACGTGTTCAAGACCGTCTCCATAATTGGCGTTTTTTACGTTCGTGTAATTCGGTGAGCGGCTGGATTTCCTCGACAGACGATGCTTTTGACACATATCGCCCTGCCGTCGCCGATCGCTCGATTGTCGCTCGAAAAAAGTTGAAGTATTTTTTGCCGCCTTTTATCTGCGGAGACGCCAATCCGTCAAGCATTTGGTCAGAAATTGGTCAAGTAGCGGCTGATACGGTCGGCGTCGACAGCCAAAACCGATAGAAGTTTTGGCCCAGAAGCAGGGAGGTTCCCATGGCATATTACTGGCCCCAGTACGGCATCGCCATCGAAGTCGACGACGATCCCCATCTCCTGCCTTTCGACGAAGAGGCATTCCCCGATACGACGGTCTACCACGTTACCACCGATGTGATCTGCGACCCCGAGTCGTTCTCGGCGCTCGCCCACCACATCGCGCATATCCACGACATCGAGCTCCCTCTCGACTTCGACGAGCTTGTCTACTCGCGCCGTCTGATGCTTCACATGCTCTTTGGAGCGGATCCGTCCACCTTTGCGCGCATCTATGCCGCCAAGGATGCCGCATGAGCGCGAAGAAGCCGCCCCACTTTGCAGGTCTGGGGCATCGCAGGAAGCTCATCGTTGCCTGCTTGGCCATCGTCTGTGCCCTTGTCGCCGTAGGACTATACGCTTGGCAGTCGCAGCCCGTACCCGAGGCGGGCGCTTCGGTTACGACGGCCGAGGGCAAAACGCGTCAGGAAATCCAAGATGAGCTCGACGCCATCGTCCGCGACAACATGATGACGATTTCGGTCGCACCGGTCGCTCAGCTGCAGGAGGACGGCAAGCTGCGCGTCAACGTGCAAAACGTCCAAGACAATAAATTTCCCCAGCGATTCCGCGTCATCCAAAACGACGAGACCATGTACGAATCCGGTGTGGTCGAGACCGGCAAGACAATCGAGACGTGCCCCGCCGGCGACATCAAAGAAGGCGAGGCGTACATCGAGATCCAGGCACTCGATACAAAGACCCTCGACAGCCACGGCAATCCGACACGTGTCAAGGTACGGGTTGAGCAAGCCGAGAACTAGCTTTCCGGCCGACGCGGCACCGCACGCAATTCACCAGCATTCGTCCAATCATCGCGGGGACGGCCCGCGGCGAATAGAAAGGAACGACCATGGACATCACCAGGAACATGAACGGAGCCAGAGCGCTCGTCGTGGGCGCAGGGCTCGCGCTCGCAATGGGCGCCGCCCCGACGCCAGCTATGGCAGCCGGGCGCGTTGGAACCACGAAAGTAATGGTCAGGACCGAGATCGACAACGTTGAGTTCAAAGTTCCGACGGTTATTCCCTTCGTCGCCAAGGCCGACGGCACGCTTCAGGGCCCCTCAGAAGACGCGACCACCATCGACAATCATTCGGCCTACGGCATCCATATCACCAACATGAAGATCGACGCCATGAACACCTGGACCATTGCCGCCGACGCCAAGGCCGGAACCGCGCAGAACTCCATCGACTTTAAGGTCGGCCCCGACGGCGCGCTCCAGAACGCCAACACCGCAATGCAGGGGACGGGCCTCGATCTTTCCAAGAATGCAGCCTTCGACATGGGCTACCAGGGCATTGCCGGCGGCACGGACAAAATTAAGCTCAAGACAAGCGGAAACGTCGCCCGCGTCACGCGCGACATCTTCCACGTAACCGGCGAAGGCGATCAGGTTGCAACGATCACCTGGACGGTCGAGCCCGGTGCGCACACGGCATAAGGCCGTCGCCCTGGCCGCCGCCGTCAGTATCCTAGCGTTTGGGCCAGCCATGGCCTTTGCCCAGCAAGAACAGGCGCAGGCCGCCACGCAAGTGACGGTCGACCTCTCGGAGCTCGACCGCGGCGACCGCGAGGAACCGTTGGCGCAGACAGGCGACAGACGATGGCTCTTGGCAGCAGGCGCCACAGCAGCAGGCGCGGGAACCGCCGGCCTCGGTCTGCACATCAAACGCAGCCAGGAACAAAACACAGACAGGCCGCACTAAATTAGCTAAGGAGACCCCATGGCATCGAAGAACCTTTTGCCCGTCGTCGCACTCTGCGGCGCGCTCGCAACCGGAACGCCTGTCGCCGCTTGGGCGACTCCCGTCATGGCAGACTCCTTACCAGCAGCCCTAAGTTCCGCACCAAATCCGTCGAGCGCCATTGCGTGCAAGCGTTTTTCGATCGCACAGGCCGCAATCTCGACTTCGGGATGCCTTCGTCGTAATACGGACGGCTCGATAGTCGTGGATATCAAGCGTTCGAACAAGGCAAACGGCTCCCAGGCGGGGTGCGCCGTCTGCACGTGGTGCTCGGTTGTGCTCGATGCAGATGGCGATCCATGCAATTTAGAGCTGCGCATCGACATCGCTTTGATCGATGACTCGACGAACGGAGCGAAGGTCGCCTTCGACGGTACGTTTTTCGAGAAAGGAGGCGGTATATGTCTGGGCTGCGCCGCCGCGAATGCAGACGACACGCAGCCCACCCTCTCATTCACGGCATCGTTGCGGCTGACCAAAGCCAGCACCGATGCCATCGCGGCGGGAGAAGCGTCCCTGCTGTTCTACGCCGTCAGTACCAAAGACACAGACGCTCATTTCGAGAAGCCAGCCGGATCACTCAGCCTTACACGAGGGATAGAGGCAGGCCCTATTGAAATCGATTCCCACGCGCAAAGCAGGCAACGCATTCTTGCCGACCCGGCGCTTCTCGAAATGGAGTGGAACGGATCCGGAGCCATCGGAATTCTCCCCTCCGCGCTTGACGCCAAGACGCTCCCCCCAAACGACGAACCCATCAACGCAACCATACAAGAAGAGAGTGCGGACAAAGAAGCAGGTGCGGGCGACACGCCGTCGCCGACAAACAGCGTCCCAGCTTCTTTCGAAGCACCGAATGAGCCCGCTACCGATCTAAACGATCCCGAGCTCGCGGACAGTCTGGGGCTTGCTGATCCTCAAGAGATCGATGAAGGTAACTGCTGCGTGCTTGCCGCGCTCGACCACACGGAGGTCATCGACGCTGCGAACATCGAAGTTGCCGCCGCCAATCAGCCCGTCCGCAAGTCAGCCATCATCGCATTTCCTGAATCCATCGAAGTCGTCTTTTTGCCATCGGGCGAGGTCGTGGCCCCAACACTGCTCACCTTGTTGGGCGCCAAGAATACTCGAAACGAAATTAAAAAGGTCACGGTTGTCGACCCTGCAACCACCGCCAAGCTGCGTTTATACGCCGTTGCTCCAGACGGAGGCAAGACCTTAGAATTCGATGGTGACACACTCCTAGCTTGGCGACGTCTGGACATTATGCAAGACGTCTCGTATCAGATCGAACTCGAAGGGTTTGATCGTGCCCGCGATGCCAATATCATTGCCGCGGCTATTGAATCCCCACAGCGGCTTATGACACTGCGCTTTGAATACTATCCCTATGTCCCGACAACCACCTGAGGCTTAAATGCTGCGCGTCGTTGCTAATGCCACTTATATAACGTATTAGATGAGTCGCGATGTACCTCGCATTCCACTCTGCTACGATTGCCACGTTGGCATCAATACGGGAGGGCTCATGCCGGGCTTGGGAACAATCATCAACGTTGTGCTTTTGATTGCGGGCGGTCTTTTGGGATTAGCGGGCGGTCGCTTCATTACACCGCGCATCCAAGACACGCTCATGAAAGCATCGGGGCTGTGCGTCCTGTTTATCGGCCTGGGCGGCACCATGCAAAAGATGCTCATCATCGATGGAAAGGCGCTAGCGACCACCGGTACCACCATGCTCATCGTCTCATTTGCGCTCGGTTCGCTCATCGGCGAGGCCGTCAACTTGGAAGCCGCCATCGAGAACCTTGGCGAATGGCTCAAGCGCAAAACCGGCAGCGAGGGCGATAACGAGTTCACCAACGCTTTTGTCTCGACATCGCTGACCGTCTGCATCGGTGCCATGGCTATCGTGGGATCAATCCAAGACGGCCTGCTCGGCGACTGGTCCACGCTCGCCCTCAAGGGAGCGCTGGACTGCATCATCGTCTGCACCATGACGGCGTCGCTTGGCCGCGGCTGCATTTTCTCCGCCCTGCCCGTCGCCGTGTTCCAGGGGACGATCACGTTGTTTGCCGGCGCGCTCTCCCCCATCATGACCACAGCAGCCCTCGACAGCCTTTCGCTCGTAGGCTCCATGCTCATCTTCTGCGTCGGCGTCAACCTCATCCGTCCTCAGACCTTCCGCACGGCCAATATGCTCCCCTCCGTTGTCATAGCCGTCATCTACGCCCTCCTGTTCTAAATCTATCTACGCAGCGGTATCTCGAACATCTGTTTGATGCTGTGCTATGATATGAGGTCACCGTAGCTGCGTTCGAGAGGAGAAGCGGTGGCCGACCAGGACATCAAGATGCTCATCGAGCGCATTATGGCCGAGGCCCGGACCCATCAGTCCGCCCGCTTCTCAAACGAAATCTACGCAGACGAGCCGATTCTCAAAACCGGCCGACAGATGCAGAATTTCCTCCCCGACCAGTACCGTAAAATGCGCGAGATATCGCGCTGGCAGGATGACCCCAAGGGCGGTGCGGGCCGCTGGCTTTCGGAAGCCGAGCTTTTCTACCGCCAGGGCCTGCTGATGGCCGACTTTGAGGATGACTGTCCCTACAACGGCACCTTTAAGTCGTACTTTCCCACCTACAACGCCATGAGCGACCGGCAGCTGCGCGGCTACTTTACCTGGCGCGCCCAAGTGCGCCGCGGGACCGTCGAGGAAACGTCTACGTCCTTTGCCTTTCTGTATCTCTATGAGCTGATTTGCGGCATCGGCGTAGATAATCCGCTCGATGGTTTTAACAAGATCAAGGCTTTTTGGGATATCTATCGCGCCTTCGAGCCCGGCATCGACCGGTTTGCGCGCGTGTGGCTGCAGGATTACGCCGTGTTCCACGGGCTCGACCCCAAGCTGCTTCGCGACTCTAAAACCGTCATGTTCGATAACGCCCTTATCGAGCTGCGGCGCGCGGCACGAGACCTTGTACCAGCACCGGCACCGTCCGGCCAGACCCCTAAGCGTCGCAAAATCTCCGAGCCCACGCTCCCCCTTCCGCCCGATGAGGTGCGCGAGGAGCGACTCATGGCCGCCATCAACGCCCTCTCCACGTACAACCTAAGTAACTCGCGGCTCGACCGCAGCCACCACCGCGATCTGCGCCACGTGGCGTGCGCCGTGTATGTCCGTATGGCGCGCTACTATGACACGCACCGAAAGACCGACATCGTGGCGAGCTTATTTGGGGAGGAGACGGCCATGCCCTACACCATGTTTGCCTCGGCCGTATTCTTTGCGCCCGAGCGCCACGAGGACTGCGAATACCGCCTGGATCCCATCCATATCTACCGTTGCCAAAACGGCTTTTGGGAATGCATGCGTATCCACGGTAGTAGGCAAAAGAGCAGCAAGCTCGGTGAAATGATGCGCGCCTGCGACCAACGCCTGCGCCTGGCGCTGGACCCCGCCCATCCCCTTAAGGAAGAAAAGGTCCCCAAATATCTGGCCAAGATTATCGATGACGAGATTGTGGCATGGCTTTCGTGGGACGCCGCACACCAGCCCGTCAAGATCGATATCGATCTGAGTCAGCTGGGGCACATTCGGAGCGCCGCTGCGCAAACGCGCGAAGCGCTTTTGATCGATGAAGAGCGCGAGGACGGCGCACCTGTGGAAGCCGAGGCAGCGG